>JBHHXF010000120.1:0-8987 GCA_046756905.1 Anaerolineae bacterium
GCCTCCTCCACGCCGGCCACATCCTCAAACGTGACCGTCGGCTTGTCGCCGCTGAAAAGGCGGGCCTTACTCTTGCCAAAGGATAGGGCCTGACTGCCTCCCGTCTGAGCTTGGCGCATCATAAAAAAGATAAGTCCGCCGAAGAAAAGCAGGGGGAGAATGCCCGTCGCCAGACCGAGCCAGTCGCCCCATCGACTGGGGTTGGCAACCACAACTTCCACATTTTGCTCGTCGAGAACGCTCTGAGTCGCCCCCAGGTTGTCCAGAACACTGAAAATGCTGACGTCGCGCTCTTTGTGTGCAATCACCTCAGTTTCGGAAGCACGGCGCTCGATTCGCAGTTCGTCTCCACGGACGCTGATCTTTTCGATCTTGCCGGCTTTAATATCCTTGGCCAGGTCCGTGAGATCGATAGTTTCTGTAGTGCTGGTCGGCATGAAGTTAATGACCAAGGCTCCGATTGCAACCAATACCAGCACCCATACGATGCCGTTCCGGAACCATCTTGACCCACCCATCGTCTGTTACATCCCTCCAGGATGAAGATTTTCAACGCTGCATATCAACTGAAAGATACATCAATTATCAGTACTTGGGAATTTCCTTTGATCACCCTCCCGCAGGTTTTGATTATGTCATGCAACACGCGCTCCAAACCGATCTTGGCGTCTAATCGACAACCTGCGGGAGGGTTAGCGTTCAGTTTTCCCAAGTACTGATTATACTTGATGTCCTTGCAAAAGGGAAGCGGTGAATCCTCCAATTCTTCGACGAGGCTCAGCACAAGTCTCTAACCCTTCGGCAGGTCTCTCGGCAGGCTCGGGAGGGACCTCAGGGCAGGTCTCCAATCTCCAATTCTCCAATGATGAGGCTGTTCAAGGTCTCCCTGACCTGGCCGGCATCCACCACTGGCAATCGCTGATCAAGGCTCGGCTGACCGAACGGGTACATACCCACACGAATCTCGTAGGTGCCGGCCGGTGCATCGCCCGGGATCGTAAGCCTATAGGTATCCGACACGATCTGCCCCGATGTCCAGGCTGTCGTGGGGAATCCGCCATCTACCGGCACGCTGTCGCGCTGTGTCAAGATTCTGCCGTCGGGTTGGGTCACATGTACAAAGACCACGTGGTTCTGACTGATCGACTGGCGCGCCCGCCAGCGCAGCGTGAGCTGCAGCGTCTCCCCGGGCCGGATGGTGCGCTGCGCGAGTTCGGCTTCCACCAGTTCGATCTGGTCCCCCAGGTTGGCGTTCACGGGTATCACCGGGCCGGCGCTGACCACGATGGTTACGCGACTCCCGCGTGAAATGCGAACGCCGCCGGGTGGGTCTTGAGAAACGACTTGGTCCACTGGCACGTCGCCCCCCCAGCTTGCTTCTCGCTCCACCTCGAAGCCGGCCTCGCGCAGGCTTCTTTCCGCCTCACCAGCCGGCTGCCCGGTGACATCAGGCAGCTCCACCGCCGGTGGTCCACTGCTGATGATGAGACCAACTGCTGTGTTGGCATCCACACGTACTCCCGGCGCCGGATCTGACTGGACAACGTGGGAAACGGGCGCTTCCTCGTCCTGGCGACTGCCGAGGATGTTCACTTGCAGGCCGGCGCCCCTCAACTGGTCTTCCGCGTCCGCCTGTGGCAGCCCCACGACGTTTGGCACTTCGATTAGCGCCACTTCGCCGACGGTGGGCGCCGGCGCAGGACGCACAGACGCGGCCGTCGGCGAGACGTATGCGCTGTAGACAGCTCGCCAGAGAGGTATCAACCCGATCACAGCTACCAGCGCCACAATGCCCAGCAGAACGCCCGTCCTGTCGAAACCGGATTCGGTGACCTGCGGGGTGGGTGGCTGTGCCGGACGCCGGGGAATAGCCGGCTGGGCGCTGGTCACTTGCTCTCCCCAGTCCCGCACGGCGCGCAGAGCAGCGGTTAACGCGCCGGCATCCGCGTAGCGTTGCGCCGGGTCCTTGGCCATGGACCGGTTAACGATGGCTGCCACAGGCGCTGGGACGCGCGGGTTCAGTTGCTGGATCGGCATTGGCGTTGCCTGCAGGTGTTTCAATGCGACACCCACTGTAGTCTCTGCGTCGAAGGGGGTGCGGCCGGTTAGCATCTCGTACAACACCACACCCAGGGCATAGACATCGGTGGCGGGGGTAGTGGGGTCGCCGGCTGCCTGCTCGGGGGAGAGATAGTGGGCTGTGCCCAACACGACGCCTGTGTCTGTGAAGGACGCCGCCGACATCGCCCGAGCAATGCCGAAATCCGTGACCTTGACGCGGTCATCGGCATCCACCAGAATGTTTTGGGGCTTCAGGTCACGATGGATGATGCCGGCGGCGTGGGCGTGGGCGACGGCGGCCGCCACCTGCGTGGCCAGGTCCAGGGCCCGTTCCACGGACAGCGGCGCCTGGTCGCGTATCAGCTCTTTCAGATTACGGCCATCGACGTATTCCATCACGATGTAGTGGCGTTCGCCGGCCTGTCCGATGTCGAACACGTTGACGATGTTGGGATGTGTCAGATTGGCCGCAGCCTGGGCCTCGCGCCGGAACCGGGCCAGGAAATCAGGATTGCCGGAATACTGGGTGCGCAGGACTTTCAGCGCCACAATCCGGCCCAGCGCCGTGTCGCGAGCGCGCCAGACTTCAGCCATACCGCCTGCGCCGACTTTATCGAGCAGTCGATAACGCCCGTTGATCATAGGGCCTTGCACTTGTGAACTCAAACGTGTTACTCCTGGAATCGATCTGGCATCAACATCTTCCAAGTAGACCTCGGAGGTCTCCGGGACAGGCACTCATTAGCTAGACTGGCTTCAAGCTGCCTTGAAACTTGTCTGTTGGAGGCACTATTGAGACCTCCGAGGTCTGGACGGCGCTTCTGTGAAAGGTGTTGGGTCTCGCATGTATCATCACACTTCGACAACGCCGCTGTCCATTGTCAGGTTCCCCAATCCTAATTCTAATGCAGGGGCGTGATTTTACGAAACGCAAATGTCTTTCCGAAGAACTATATGCTATAATACCCCCGATGGATGTTATTGAGCAAATGAGGGCGACGATCAGCAACTACGGGCTGTTCGAGGCCGGCGAGACCCTCGTCGTGGGGGTCTCCGGCGGGCCGGACTCCCTGTGCCTGTTGCACCTGCTGAACCGGCTGCGGGACGAGCTGCAGATCGAGTTGCACGTGGGGCATCTGGATCACGCCATCCGGCCCGAGTCGCCCGAAGACGCGCGGTTCGTCGCCAACGTGGCCGAAGAGTGGGGGCTGCCGGCCACCATCGAACGCCAGGACGTGCCGGCGCAGGCCCGGGCCGAGGGCTTCGCCATCGAGCAGGCCGCGCGCCGCGCGCGCTACCGCTTCCTGGCGCGAATTGCCGGCGAGATTGGCGCTAGAACGGTCGCCGTGGGGCACAACGCCGACGACCAAGTGGAGACGGTGCTCATGCATCTGACCCGGGGCGCGGGGTTGGCCGGCCTGCGGGGGATGCAACCCAAAGCGCCATACCCGCCGGCTTTGGGAACACACGACGCTCACGCAGTGGTCGACACGCTCACCCTGGTCCGACCACTGCTGGAAGTGCCTCGCCCAGCCATCGAAGACTACTGCCAGGTGCACGGATTGAGCCCCCGCTTCGACCGCTCGAACCTGGACACCACCTTCTTTCGCAACCGCCTGCGCCACCAGTTGATTCCCGAATTGGAGACATACAACCCCAACATCCGCGCGGTCCTACGCCGCACCGCCCGCGTCATCGCCGACGAATACGACTACCTGCGCCGGCAGCGAGCCGCCGACTGGGATCGCGCAGTCACCGAGGGCGACGGCTACTGCGAGTTCGACCTGGAGGTGTGGCGGACATTGCACGCCGGCACCCAGCGCTCGCTGCTGCGCCAGGCGATTCGCCGCCTGCGCCGCGAGCTGCGGGACATCGACTGGGTGCACATCGAAAACGCGCTGGAGATCGCGAACACGAAGCCGGCCGGCTCCCAAGCCACGCTGCCGGCGGGGCTGGCGCTGTTCAAGAGCTACAACACCTTCACCATCGGTGAGACGCAGCCCCTGCCCGATTGGCCACTCTTGCAGGTTGAACGACTTCGGCTGGCGCTCCCCGGTGTCACGCCCTTGCCGGCAACCGACTGGCAGGTCGTCGCCAACACGCTGGCCCGGTCGGAGATGACTGACAGTGAATTGCACGATCCCAACCCGTGGCACACGGTCATGGACCTGGACGTGGCCGGCCCTGAGCTATTCCTGCGACGCCGACAGCCCGGCGATCGCTTTCAGCCTCTGGGCATGGCCGGCCACACCAAGTCCGTGGCTGAATTCATGGTCGGCGAGAAGGTACCGCAGCATGTCCGCGATCAGTTGCCGGTCGTCGTAAATGCTGATGACCAGATTGTATGGCTGGCCGGCTGGCGGCTCGACGAGCGAGTGCGGATCACCCGCTCTACGACCTATGTGTTGCGCCTGCGATTTATGAGATGATCGACGTAATCCTGAAGCCAGGTCGAGACAAACCGATCCGGAATCGCCACCCCTGGGTGTTCTCGGGTGCGATTCGCAAGGTAGAGGGCCAATTCGAGGCCGGCGATGTGGTCACTGTGCGAGCACACGACGGCGACTTCTTGGGCTGCGCATACATCAACCCCGCGTCGCAGATTGCGCTGCGGATGCTCACCTGGTCAGATGAACCGGTTGACGAGGGGTTCTGGCGCCGGCGGCTCCAACAGGCCGTCGCCATGCGGGATGAGACCATCGATCTTCAGGCGACGACAGCCTATCGGCTGGTGAACGCTGAGTCGGACGGCTTGCCGGGACTCGTAGTGGATCGTTACAACGACTTCCTGGTAATCCAGGCGCTCACATTGGGCATTGAGCGCCGGAAGGAGATGATCGTCGAATTGTTGATGGAGCTTCTCGGTCCTCGGGGGATCGTCGAGCGCAGCGATGTGGATGTCCGCGAGAAGGAAGGCCTGCCGGCCACCGCCGGCGTGCTGGCCGGCGCGACGACGCCGGAGACGGTGGAAATCCGGGAGCATGGCCGGCGGTTCCTGGCGGACCTGCTGCACGGCCACAAGACCGGCTTCTACCTGGACCAGCGAGAGAATCGCCGGCGGTTGACCGACTACGCTCAGAGCCGTGAGGTTCTGAACGCCTTCGCCTACACCGGCGGCTTCGGCGTCTACGCGGCGACGGCTGGCGCCGATTCCGTGGTCCACATTGACTCGTCGGGAGAGGCTTTGGGGCTCGCCCGCCGGAACGTGGCGCTGAACGATGCCGCCGGCGTTGCCCACGAATACGTGGCCGGCGACGTCTTTCGAGTGCTACGGGGGTACCGGGATGCCGGCCGGCAATTCGATCTGATCGTGCTGGATCCACCCAAGTTCGCCCACACAAAGTCGCAGGTGGGCAGCGCCTGTCGCGGCTACAAAGACATAAACTGGCTGGCCTTTCAACTCCTGCGCCCCGGCGGTATTCTGTTCACCTTCTCGTGCTCGGGGGTTGTCTCGCCGGATCTGTTCCAGAAAGTCGTGTTTGGCGCTGCAATGGATGCCGGCCGGGACGCCCTGGTTTTAGAGAAGCTGTCGCAGTCGCCCGACCACCCCTTCCGGCTGTCTTTTCCTGAAGGAGAGTATTTGAAAGGCCTAATCTGCCGTGTAGTGGCCAGTTCCAGTGATCAGTGGTCAGTGGTCAGTGGTCAGTGGTCAGAATCTGATTACTGTTCACTGATTACTGATCACTGATCACTGTTCACTGGACTGGGTAAACAGTGAGCCATTGGTGAAGAATATGGAAATTCTGTTTTTGACGCCTTTCATCCTGGGAATATGGTTGGCCAACTTCGGCGAGCGCCGGCAAGGCGTCCGCTCTCTGGTGCTTATCCTTCTGGGGCTGATCAATCTGCTGATTCTGGTAATCGGGGCGTTGATGGTCGCGGCTGGCTGGCTAATGGTGCAGTTTGAAGTTCCGCTGCCGCCAGAGGTTCCGCAAATCGACTTCGCCGGCGTCGGGCTGGCAGTGCTGGGGATGGGTTTCCTGGCCTTCGCCCCGCTGATTCCGTTCATCCGCCGGCTACTGGCCCGGTTGATCCCTATCGATCCAGATTCGCTCGTCCACACCACAGCTCTGGTGTATGCGGTCTATTTGGTGGGCAATACCGTGGCGAGTTGGCCTGTCATAAATGCTTTGGCCCAAGATGAGGCGCTGGCCCAACAGTTTTTTGGCCAGTTCGGCCTGAGCGATGCCTGGCTTTCGGGCCTGGTCTTTGCGACGATGGCCGTCATTGGAGTGGGTCTATTATCACGGCGACGCTGGCGCGAGGTTATGGCACGGTTGAAGGTTGGCCGGCTCAGCGGCCGGCAGTTGGCATGGGCCGGCGGGGCTGTGATTCTCTTGCTGGCTATTGAAGTGGCGATTTCACAAACCTGGCAGATTCTGGACCCCGCCGGCTACGAGCGGGTTGGGGGGCTTACCGACGCGTTTATCGGGGCGTTTCTCTCGCCAGTAGGTGCACTCACTGTCGGGTTAGCGGCTGGTATCGGCGAAGAGTTGCTGTTCCGGGGCGCGCTGCAACCACGGTTTGGCATTTTTCTGACTACCTTGCTCTTCACCTTTGCCCATGCCCAGTACAGCCTGTCGCCGGCGCTCATCGGGGTATTCGTCGTCGGCTTTGGTCTGGGGGTGGTCCGAAACCGCGCCAACACCACAGCTTCCATCCTGGTCCATGCCAGTTTTAACTTCCTGCAAGTGATCGCAGCCACGTATCTTGGCTCGTGATGGCTAGATGGCTAGATGGTTGGATGGCTTGTTGGCTTGCGTAGTACCCAGCTACCCAGCCATCTAGCCATCTAGCAATTCGTGCTACATAGGTGCCCCGTGGGAATGTGCCGACTCTTCGGTCTGGATCGTCGCAGATACGCAGACCTGACCCTTTTTCTCTTTGGCGCACAACAGGGCCATGTCGGCCGCTTCCACAAGCCCGTCCACGTCGCGTGCATCGTCAGGGTATGTGGCCACACCCTGGCTCACGGTGATCCGGCCAATTCGCTGCGTGTCACGCACGACGAATTCGTGGCCCCCAATCACGTCCCGCAGTCGCTCGGCCAGGGCTTGAGCCTGACTGGAGTCGGTCTCCGGTAGAATCACCGCGAACTCCTCTCCGCCGTAGCGAGCCGCCACATCCGTTTGGCGGATGACGCCGCGCATCAGGCCGGCCAGTTCCCGCAGCAGGTCGTCGCCGGCCTGGTGGCCATAGCGATCGTTGTACTTCTTGAAATCGTCCAGATCCAGCATGATGAGGGAACAGGAACGGCCGTAACGTTGGCTGCGCTCCAACTCCCTTTCCAATTCCTGATAGAAGTAACGGGAGTTGTACAGCCTGGTCAGCCCATCGGTTATAGCCTGATGATGGGTTGCCTGGTACAGGCGTGCATTCTCCATAGCCATAGCCGCGTGGTTGGCGAAGGCTAGAGCAATCGACGCCTCTTCCTGGCTGAAAGCATCGACTTCAGTGCGATCCAGCGCGATCATCCCAATTGCCCGACCTTTGGCCAGCAATGGCACACCCAACCAGGAGCGGATGTGGCTGTGAGGTTCTTCTTGGAAAGCGGTGTAAGCGGCGTGGGCGTCGGGAACCACCAGCGGCTTCTTTTCGGCGATGACGGTGCGGTTGGGATTGCGGTGTCCTGAGCTTGTCGAAGGGTCGCCAGACAGGGGGAAGGCCAGGCCGATGACCTGTTCGGGGTCAGAGAAGCCCCGGCCGGCGATGATCTCCAGTTGGCCATCGTGCAGCGACTGGACTGATGCGCTCGCATAGGGTACCACCTTCTCCATCTCTTCCAGTACTCGATCGAGGAGCGCCTCCAACTCCAGCGTGGAGCCCAGCACGGCGGCCACTTCCTGCAATGTCTCCGCACTCTGCCGTGCGATCCGCTCCGCTTCGAACAACTGGGCATTCTCGATGCTGACCGCTACCTGGCCGGCAATGGTCACCGCCAGGTCCGTCTGCTCCTGACTGAACGATCTGGCCGGGTCCTCGTGGTCTAACGTCATTACGCCAATCGCCAGGTCGCGGCTGACGAGAGGCACAACCAACGCCTTCTTCACGCCGAAGGGCTCGGTCCATTTGCGCGGCAACATGTCCGTTTGGGTGACATCTTCCAAAACCACCGGCCGGCGCTGCTGGAGAACCTGGCGGAAGAGCGGCGCCGTGTCCAGTCGATCGGCGGTTGTGGTCCGCCAACGATGCCATAGCTCCAGGTCAGGGTGGCCGTCGGCGAACTGGGACATGAGAGGCTCCAGCCGCTCGCCCGTTGAGTCTAGCAGGAAGATGTTGCAGCGGTTCGCCTGACAACTCTGCGCCGTCCGGATGGCGATCTGTTTGAGAAGCTGAGTCAGGCTCAAAGTGGAGGTGACGGCCTGGGCAATGTCTAACAGGGCGGTGGACTCTTCGGCCCGACGGTGCTCAGCCCGGTGGAGCCGGGCGTTCTCAATAGCGATGGCAGCCTTGTCGGCCAGCATGCGCATCAGGTGTAGTTCGGATTCCGGGAAGGTACGCGGGTGGGGGAAAGCAACGTTCATCGCGCCTACCACACGCTCACCGATCTTCAGCGGCAGGCCGATGATGGCGCCCATCCACTGATGGGGAGCGCCGGCAAACAGCGGATGGGTGCGCATGTCGGACACGATGATGGGCTGGCCTTGCCGGGCAACCGTGTAGGTCAGGCCATCGGACCGGGGTTCGGCCACGGGTTGGCCCGTACGGCCGTCGGCCCACAGCGCCGCGCCAAAAGTCAGCCGGCCATCCTGATACAGGAAGATATGAGCATCCTGAACGCCGGTCAGGATCTGGAACGTGCCTTTCAGGATGGCATCCAGCACCGCATTCAACTCCAGAGTGGCAGTCATCTTGAGACCCACCTGGCGCAACGTTTCCAACTCCGCAGCGCGCAGTTCTGCGGCTTGAAACAGGCGGGCATTCTC
>JBHHXF010000121.1:0-8912 GCA_046756905.1 Anaerolineae bacterium
TACACCTCCGTTTGCGTTGATAGGTGAGAATACATGGCCGTCTTCTCACGATACCTAGATCAGTCGCATTTACTCCAGCTCGATCCTGATCTCCCCCCAGAGCTCGATTCTCATGTTGCATATTGCGCTCAGTCATTCCGACAGGCGAGACGCACGCTCTTCGTACACCTCCAGTTGCAGCAAAATGGACCGTTGGAGCCTGTCCCCTTCACCGAGGACCCTGAGCAGGTACAGCCCCTCGGGTGTGTTTGGCGCTGTCACCACAGCCACGTAGGCGCGGGCCGGCGGCGTCACCACCAACCTATCCTGCATCCCCTGTTGCACACCCCGCCCGCCAGGCGATGGCGGCGTCTCCAGAAAACCGACCGTGGTCTGCGGTGGCACGCTCTGGGCGTCCACCGTGAGCGTTACCGGCTCCGACCACCCATGCTGGGCCGCCACGTCCAGGACGAACACCGCCGTTTCCCCCGCGAGCACTCGCAGGCGTGGCTCGGCCGTCTGAATGTCAAAATCCGGTTCTGAAATGATGAGAGGCAGGCTCAAGTTCACCCTGTTTTCGCCGTCCTCTCCCACGACGTGCAGCTCGTATTGACCGTGACCAGAGACGCCCGTATCGGTCAGCGTCAGCTTTACGCTCTTGCCCGGGTACACCACCTCGCGGCTGAACTTCCAGGCCAGCCCTGCCGGCGCACCTCGCAGGTCCAGGTGGATCGGGTCGCCTTCCCCATGCGACCGGCTCGCCGAAATGACGACCTGGGTAGATTCACCCTGAGCCAGCGTCACAGCTTCCGGTGTCGCTTGCAAGGTGAACTTCGGCTCCAGGACGACCACGCGCAGGTCCAAAGTGCGCGTCACACCGCCGCCCCGCGCCAGGATGGGCACGACGTACTCGCCGCCAGGCAGCGAATCGGTCGTGGAGATGGCGATCGATACCGGCGTGCCCTCCGGCGCCGGCGTCACCACGGTGTTCGCGAAGCGAATGCTGATGCCGTCCAGCGCCGAGCACAGCACGCTCGGGCGTGCGCTCTGGTATGGGGCGTGGTAGGTGCTGCCGGCGCTGTCATTCATGATGAGGGGCAGGTAGGCGGTGTAGGGCAGGGCTGTAGGCTGGATGCACCCCACAGACAGCCCTACCGTGGCCGGATACGGGGACAACGGCGTGGTCAGCGTTACCCTCACCTGCTGGCTGTGGCCACCGATGACGCTGATCGCGTCCGATGGCCCGGACATGTCGAAGCCGGCCACCTCGGTGGTCGCCGCCACTTCCCTGGATCGGGCGATCTCGCCCGCCTCGTTGTCATAGGCTCCCACCGACAGATAGTAGGTACGACCCGGGTCCAGGCCCGCCAGGTCCGCCACGGTTGCATCCTCCACAGTGATGGGCCGGCTGGCTGATAACGGGGTCGTACCGACGTGCAGCACGTACCCATCCACATCGGGATGGGGATGCCGATCCCACTGCACGCTGAGCCGGCGATAGACCGGCGTCACCTCAATGTCGGCATCCCAGATGCCGGGACCCCCGAGGGCCCCGGGATGCGTGACCACGATGGGATCCGGGGCATAGGTGCGTACCGGTGGATTGCGCCCGTCTTCCGCTTCCAGCCAGAGCCAGTAGGTGCCGCTCTCCAGCTCGCTCAGGTCCAGCGTGTGGGCGTGCCGGCTGCCATCCACGGGCGAGGTCACACTCTCTGCCAGCAGGCTGCCGGTGTAGAGCGGAAACTCCTGCGTCGTCGTCGTGCCGTCGGTTCTGGTAATCACCGCCGTATAGGTGATCGGTCCCCGCGTGGCGTAGATATCAACGAGGGTGTCCGGGTCATCGGAGCGCAAACGCCAGTGTACGCTGGCGGTCTCCGGATTGGGTGTGTCCACTCGAACCTCACTCAACACCGGGGGTGGGTCGCTGCCCAGGGCAGATAGCAGATACTCATCATCAGGACCGATATCGCCGCTCAGTCTCACCCGCCAGGTGCCTGCCTGTGCCTGGTGGACGGTGTACATCGCCTGGGTGATTCTCTGGCTCAGTGCGTCCGGGCTGACTACAGGCTGCAGGTACGGCTCGCCGTCGGTCAGCCCTGTCATGGCGAAGATCGTGTAGACCGCGCCTTCCTCCAGAGGCAGGTCGGGCGCGGTCAGCACGTCGGTGGACGTCCCCGCCAGGCGCAGCATCAGGGTGTACGCGCCGGCCGGCACCGCCAGGTAATCCGTCGCACCGGTGAAGGGGACGTTGCTGAACCACGTCGGGCCGTCCTGTACCACCAAGTCCAGGGCCGGCCCGCCGGCTGGGGCATTGGGGGACACGTGCACGAAGCGCAGGCGCACCTGCCCGGGTTCCGGCAGCGTGTTGTCGTCTGTCAACACCAGGGTCTGAAGGTGCTCCAGGTCGCCCAGTACCACCAGGGTGTACTCCTTCTTGGGGTCTACGTGCATGGTCGTACTGACGAGCGCCGGCCCGGTAGTCTCCGCCGGCACGAACTCGACAGAGTAGGTGCCGGCTTCCAGCGGGATGTACTCGGTTGTCGCCGAGACAGGCACACTGCTGAACAGCCTGACGCCATCGACCAGCACGTCCAGCGCCGGCGCATCCTGGGCCGCGTGGACGACACGCACATGGGTCGCACGTCTGGCGTCCACGCTGGTGATCACTTGCAGGTCAGGCTCGCCGTCAGTCGACGGCATCAAAACCATGGTGTTCACAGTGCCTTCCGCCAGCTCAACGCCGGCCAGGCTCAACGCGCGGGTCATCGTGTCTGATGCTCTCAGTTCCAGGTTGTACGTGCCGGCGTCGAGCGACTGATAAGTGCTTGCGCTCTTGTAGGGCACGTTGGCGAAGAGGTCTGGACCGTTCTCCAGGACCAGGTCCACCGTTGGGGCATCCGGTGCGGCGTGTACGAAGCGCACGCGCGTCTGGCCGGCCGCCGGTAGGCTGTTGTCGTCGGTCAGTACCAGCGGCTCGATGTTAGTCAGCTCGCCCAACAGCACCACCGTGTAGTCCGCGTCCTTCTCTACGCTGAGGCTGGTGTTGATGAATACCGGCTGTGTGGCACCTGCCGGCATGACCTGGAGCGTGTGGGAGCCGACCGCCACAGGCAGGTAGTCTGTCGCCTGCGTGAACTGGACGTTGCGGTAAATCGGGGCGCCATCTAGCAGCACATCCACCGCCGGCGCTTCCGGCGAGGCATGCACGATGCGCACCCGGCCTTGCGGCTCGCCCGTCAGAGCCTGCCCTGAGCCTGTCGAAGGGTCTGCCAGGGACACCGGCTCGATTTCACACTGATCCAGCGGCTGCTCCAGCACTTGCCGTGACGCGCCAGCCGCCATGGCTTCCTGGCTGATGCCGAGCCCGGCCAGTGCCGCCATCCGTGGCGGAATGCCCAGTGTGGCTGTGACGGTCTCACTATAGGCGACGTTGGCCGGCAGGTTGTCCGGCGTGATCTCGGTCCCGTCCGGCGCGGTCAGGCTGAAGGCCGGCCGGTCGCTGTTGCGGCTCAGAGCGAAGATGACATCGGTGGTGGTCGTCACGGGCACGCTGACGATGACATCACCGTTGGGCATGATGTTCAGGTCATCGTGTTCCCACGGCTCGCCGGCTGCCAGGCGCCCCTCCTGCTTCAGCATCTGCCACGTCTCCAGGGCCTGCCGCACCTGGAGGCTGTCCACCAGGCGATAGCGATCCACGTTGCCGATGGTCAGACGGCCGCGGCTGTCCACGTAGAAGCCGGCACCGTAGCCCATCACGCTGACCCACCCCTTGAAGCCGTAGGCGCTGCCGCCTCCGCTGACCCGGAACTCGCCGAACTCGGCGTTGACGTTGCCCAGGATCCAGTTGCCAGGTGGTATCACGACGCTCGTCTGGCACCAACTGCAGCGGATCCAAAACTTCCAGTAGCCGCCATACCACTTGGACACCCATCTCCAGCCGGAAGTACAGCACGGATACGGCATGCTGAACGACGCGATCTTGCCCCTGGGAATGCCGATTTCGATGGTGGCGGAGCCGGTCAGGTGGAAGTTACCGTAGCGGCTCCAGGCGTGGACGCTGAAACGGCCGCGGGCGACGATGGCCTCGATCCAGAGGGTACCCCGGAAGCCATCGCTCTCCGTGATCTTGACGTTGAGTTGTCCGGCGTGGAAGGCGAAGACGTAGATCGAGCCGGCCAGACCGAACTCGGCCGGGTTGGTGGCCATGCTCATGTCCACATCGCCGCGCAGCGCCGAATAGCCGGCCACGCGCAACGCCGTGCTCTCCACGCTCACCCCGATCTGGATGCGCGTGCTGCCCGAGGAGAGGGTCACCCGGCCTTCGACGCGGGTCAGGCCAAACCCGGTATTGCCGATGGGAATCGTGCAGCCGTACAGGCCGAGATGAACGTCGCGCAGATGCAGGCCAGCCGGCGCGGTGGGCGATTCGGTGGGCGATTCAGGGATGTTCTTTCCAACAGACCCTAAAGGTTTTCGGAAACCTTTAGGGTCTAAGTCGTAGCCGGCCGGCGGAGACAGCTCCAGCACGGTGGCGCCCGTGCTATCTACGTAGACTGTCACATCCACGCCGATGGCACACGATCCGCCGCCGCCCAGGCCGGGCACCCCGAACTTGCCGCCCCCACCGATCTCGTATCCGTTGCCCACGCGCTTCAGCGAGCCATGGACTTCCTTGACGGTGAAGCCGCCCGTCTGGATGTCGGGCAACGTGAATGCACCGCCGCCGATCTGCACACCCTGGCCCGGCGTAACGGTCACGTTGTACGCCGCTGCCGAGGCGCCGCCCCACTGGCTCGGCACTTTGAGGGAGGCCGATCCCACTGAGAGCGTATCGCCGTTAATCTGAACGTCTGCGGCTTGCAGTTGCAGGCCGGCCACCGTCAGTGAGAAGGCGCTGACACTGCCGCTGACACTGCCGCTGCCATCCACCACCACGGTGCCGCTGGCGCTGGCGCTCGACCCAGGTACCGCAATCGCTACCGTGCCCACCAGGGTTAGCTTGTACGTCCGGTCGCCGGCAACCGCCAGGGTCGCCTGGACGCCGGTCACACTGAAGCCACTGCTGCCTCCCAGCTTGAAGTCCGGGAAGGGGAAGGTAGCGCCGGCCTCGCCGATGTGCAATCCATCCTTGTCAATGGTGACGTTGCTGACCGTGCCCGACGCACCGCCCAGACTCGCCGGCAGTTGCAGCGTGCCTTGCGCTACCGAAAGACCACTGTTGTTGAACAGCACGTTGGTGAGCCGGAGATTCAGGCTGGCCGCCTTGAGCGTCAACTGGCTCAGGGTGGCGCTGATCTGGCCGGCGGTGTTCATGCTGGCCGTAATGGTGATATCCTGGCTGTTCTGCGGCAAACGCAACTGCAGCGTGCCGTTGATGCTAAAGGTGTAGCCGCCAGTGGCCGCCGCAATCGTCGCCGTGGGATTGTTCAGCTTGACCCGGCTGCCGTCGCCGACCTTGATGTCCGGCAGCGTGATGGCTCCGCCACCAAAGGTGAGGCCATCCTCGGTGATGCGCACATCGTTCACTGTGCCGGACGCGCCGCCCAGGGAGGAGGGCAGTTGCAGTGTTGCCACGCTGACCGCCAGGCCGCTGTTGTTCAGCACGACCTGCTCCATGGTCAGCGTAGAACCGGCCAGAGCGAGTTGGAGCTGATTGAGGCTGCCCTGCATAGCGCCCGACGAGTCCACGGAGAAGGAGACGGCGATGTTCTGCGCGTTGCCGGGCAGGTTGAGGTTGAGCGCGCCAGAAGCCAGCAGGGTGTAGTCGCTGCCCATCATGGCCAGTTCGGCGGTGATGTTACTGATCTTCACCTTCGAGCCATCACCGATCTTGATCTCGGGCAGGGCGAAGCGGCCGCCGCCGATCACCAGGCCATCCTCGGTGATCTTGACATCCTGGAGCGCGCCGCTGGCACCGCCCAGGCCAGCCGGCATGGTGATGGTGGCGCTGCCCACGAGCAGGCCACTGTTGTCGAAGTTGATGTTCTGGAGGGCCAGGGTCATGCCGGCCACGGTCAGGTTCACGCCCGACAGGCTGGCGTCGAACTGGCCGCCGCTGACGGTGAATTGCAGCGCGATGTTCTGCGAGTTGTTGGGTAGCCGCAGCATCAGGGCGCCCTGCCCCTGGAGCCGGTAGTTGTCGCCGCTGACTTCCAGCGTGGCGCTGGAGTTGCCGACCTTGACCCGGCTGCCATCGCCGCCGAAGGTGATGTCGGGCAGGGCGAACGTGCCGCTGCCGATGTTCAGCCCCGCACCGGTGATGCTGACCTCGCTGAGCGTCACCGACCCGCCGAGGGATGATGGCAGGCTCAAGGTCGCCGTGGCAACGCGGAGCCCGTCGTTGTTCAGCTCCAGGTTCTGCATCGCCAGCATACTGCCGGCAATGTCCAGGCTGAGCTGGCTGAGGGTGCCCTGCAAGTTGCCGCCGCTGTCCAGCCCAAACGTCAGGCTCACCGTCTGTGCGTTTTCCGGCAGGTTGACGGTCATCGTGCCCTCGGCTGACAGACGATACAGGCCATTCGCCACCTCAAGACCGGCGTCCACGCCGGTGATATTCAGCTTGCCGCCGGCCAGGGTGATGTTGGGCAAGGCAAAGCGACCGCTGCCGACAACCAGGCCGGCGCCGGTGATGGAAACATCGGTGAGTGCCACGCTGGCGCCTCCCAGGGATGCCGGCAGGCTCAGCGAGGCGTTCTGGACCGCGAAGCCGCTGTTGTTGAGGGTCAGGGTCGTCAGTTGCAGCGTGCTGCCGGCGACGATCAGCGTCAAGGCGTCCAGTTGGCCCTGGATGAGAAAGCGGCTCTGAGCGTTGTAAGCCAGGCTGAATGTCAGGCTCCGACTCTGCACATTGCCAGGCAGGTCGATGTTGAGCGTGCCGCTGGCCTGGAAGCGATAGCCGCTGCCGCCGCTGAGGACATCCAGCGTTGCCCGGTTGGAGGTCAGGCTCAGGGCTGGAGCCGAGACTTCGGCCAGTGCTGCCAGTCCGGGCACGCGCGTCGTCGCAGCGGTGCCGTCTCCGCCAAATGCGATGTCGGGCAGGGCGAAATCGGCGCCGGCGCTACCAAAAGCCAGCCCACTGTCCCCGATGGTGACGTTGGCAATCTCCACCGAAGCGCCGCCCAGGGCCTGGGGCAGGGTCAGCGTAGCTGTGGCTACGGCCAGGCCGGCATTGCTCAGCGCCACGTCCTGCAGCGCCAGTGTTGCGCCAGCGACCGAGAGGCTCAATGCGTCCAGCGTGCCACTGACCTGCCCATCGTCAAGACTGAACGACACAGCAACGGTCTGTTGATTCTCCGGCAAGGTGAGAACCAGGTCGGCGGTGACGTCAAGGCGGTACGCGTCGCCTTCAATCGCCAACGTCGCCATCCCGCGCTGCAGCGAGACCTCGTCCCCATCGCCGATCTGCACACGCGGCAGGCTGAAGCGGGCATTCGTGTCACCGACCGTCAGGCCGCTGCCCGTGATGCTGACCGCATAAACCGAGGCTTGAGCACTGCCCAATGCCGGCGGCAGGGTTAGCGTCGCCTGTCTGACAGAGAGGCCACTGTTGTTGAGAGCCATGTCAGTCATCGCCAGGGTCGTGCCGGCGACGTTCAGGCTCAGGTTGTCCAGGGTGCCGCTCAACTGTGGCTGCCCGTTCACCGATGCCAGACTCACGTTCATGGCGATGTTCTGCTGGTTCTGGGGCAGATTCAGCGAGAGGGTGGTGGTGATGGCAAGCTGATAAGCGTTGCTGACGCTGTCATAGACCAGTGAGGCCTGGTTGTTTGTCAGCTTAAGCTTGCTGCCGTCGCCGAACTGGACGTCGGGCAGATCGAAAGCGGCCCCTGCCTGCCCCAGGCTGATGTCGTCTGGGGTGATCTGCAGGTCGTTCACCTGGACCGTACCGCCGCCGAAGCGGTCGGGCAGGGCCAGGGTGATCGTCGCGGCGCTGATCCCCGTCTCGTCCAGGACGGCGCCGGAGACGTGGAGGGTGGCGCCGGCGATGGGCAGGTCAAAGTCGGGTGGGTGGCCCGAGAGGAGGCCGGCGTGGTCCAGCGTGAAGTCGGTGTCGATGGTTTTCTGAACACCTGGCAAGTCCACGATCAGTCCGGCGTGGCCGCTGACGCTACCGTCCAGGATGCTCGCCGTGGTGATGCTCAGACTGGGGTCCAGGCCGAAGCCGGCCAGCTCTGCCAGACGGTAGGTCAGGTCGGTGCCAGGGGTGAGGGTGCCATCTTCGCCGGCGATGGAGCAGTCACCGCTGAAAAGCTCCAGCCCGGTCAACCGAAAGGCCAGCGTGCCGGTGCCGTTGATGGTGGTAGAGTCGAAGGTGACATAGTCATTAGCGCCGGCCAGCTTGAAGTGGTCGCCCAGCCAGACGTTCCCTTCGGCGCGGGTGAGACCACCACCCATGTCGGTGAAGGTGTCGGCGGTAATCGTGACGACGCCAACAGTGCGCGTCTCCCGGCCGGCGGCCCAGAGCGGCAAGCTCTGACTGACAGAAACGCCGACCGTGAGGGCGATGACGAGTACGATCAGAACAGGCAGCCACTTTCTCATTGGAAACCCCTTTCGATGCTCATGTTGCGTACCGCGTATTGTGTATTCTCCGTAGTGACGACTTATGAAGATTGAGAAAATAGTCAGGGTACTGAGCCGGACAGGCCCGCCCGCCGATGAAGCGATGTCCTGAGCTCGTCGAAGGGTCGGCGGACTACAAAGCTGCGCCCCATTATGGGGCTTTTCCGCCCTAAAAGAGGCCGAAAGCCCGATTCATCGGGCGCTGCTGCGTAGCACGGGCACTTCATGCCCGTGCGGGCGCCGGCTCAGAAGCAACGCGCTATTACCGGGTTAAATTCTCAAGCCTCATCGGTCGTTCCCGGCGGGGCTGGAGCGACTGATGAACCTTGAGAAAATAATTCGGGTACGGGCGACTCGGCTCCGGCCGG
>JBHHXF010000122.1:0-8875 GCA_046756905.1 Anaerolineae bacterium
GCCGGCCTTGACAACTTCCGCGCCTACCAGTGGAAGGCATACACCCGCTTCCACTACACCCCCAACGACTGCTTCACCTTCCACGACGCTATAGAACGCGAAGTTGTGCCGCTGGCCACGCAGCTCTATGCGCAGCAGGCCCGGCAGTTAGACCTGGGTACGCTGCGCCCATGGGATACAGACGTAGACCCACGTGGCGAGCCACTACAGCCCTTCGAGGATCCGTGCGAATTGGAAGAGGGGGCTCAGCGCATCTTCCAGCAGGTGGACCCGGTATTGGCTGAACACTTTGCCGCCATGCGTGACGGTTATCTTGACCTTGCCTCCCGCCCCAACAAGGCCCCTGGTGGTTATTGCAGGACCTATCCTGTCAGCCACAAACCCTACATCTTCATGAACGCGGTTGGGACTCATCGTGATGTGAATACGTTGCTGCACGAGGGGGGCCACGCTTTCCACTTCATGGAGTCCGCGCGACATCCACTCATTTGGAACCATCATGGCCCAATGGAGTTCTGCGAGGTCGCATCAATGGCGATGGAACTGCTAAGCGCCCCCTACCTTGAGAGCAGCAAGGGGGGCTTCTACGAGGAAGCCGACGCCCGCCGTGCCTATGCCAGGCAGCTCCGCGACATCGTCCTTTTCCTGCCCTACATGGCTGTGGTGGACACTTTCCAGCATTGGGTTTACGTGGATTCGCCGAAGAATGTCACCGCAGCCGATCTGGACGATGCGTGGAGCGATCTCTGGGATCGCTTCATGGTCGGCATCGACTACAGCGACCTGCAAGGGGAGAAGGAGACCGGCTGGCACCGGAAGGAGCACATTTTCTCCGAGCCGTTCTACTACGTGGAGTACGGCCTGGCCCAATTGGGCGCGCTGCAAGTGTGGCGCAACACGCTGAGGGACCAATCGAAGGCCGTCGCCGACTACCGCGCCGCTCTAGCGCTGGGTAACACCCGGCCGCTGCCGGAGTTGTTCCAGGCAGCCGGCGCCACCTTCGCCTTCGACCGCCAGACCGTCGGCGACCTGATGGCGCTCGTGTTCGATAAGCTGGCAGAGCTGGAAGCGTAGTTACTCATTCAGGCGAATGAATTCGCGGCAACCCTTCGACAAGCTCAGGACGTCGCCCTTGCGAAGTCGGCCTACGCCGACTACTCCAATCCGCGTAGGCGGATTTCGCAGTTGTTGCCGCGAATTTATTCGCCAGGCACAAAGCCGGCTCAATTCAATGAAGTGTTCCCCTGGCTCATCAGTTCATCCCTGGCTTGTGCGAAGGGCGGGGCGGCCAGGTAGTCGTCTCGCATCGCCAGGTCGTCGATGGTAGCTGCAGCCGCCTCACCCAGTTGCAGGACCTCACCGAAGTGTGTCGCGGCGTCGCCGGCCTGACCCTGGTCGCGGCATAGCCGGCCCAACGTCGCATGAATCTCCATCTGGAAGAACACGTTGCCCGCCTGCTGAGCCACCGCCAGCGCTTCCGTCAACGCGGCTTCGGCGCTTGCAGGGTCGCCGGCTGCGACCAGGATGCGCCCGTGGGCATGCCTGGTCATCAAGTTCAGTTCCACCATGCGCTCCAGCGCCGGATCGGCCAGGTAGGGTTCGATTAACTCTTGTGCCCGCTCCACCTCTCCGCCAGCGGCGTACGCCATGGCCAACCACGGGGCACCCAAGGACATGAACATCCCCAGATTCGCAGCCTGAGCCTGTTCCATCGCCGACTCGATGGCCGTCACCGCATCCGCCACGCGGCCGACCTGTAGTGCAACGATCCCCGTCTGGAACCCGCCCAGGATCTCAATCCAGAATCCTCCACTCACTGCTGCCAACTCGCGGCCCCGGACGGCGTGTTGTTCAGCCTGAGCATAGCGATAGAGCGCCAGATTGACCATACTAAGCGTCATATGGCCGGTCGCGATCCACTCCTGATGCTCGATCTCGCGTGCTAGATTCAAAGCCTCGTTGGCGCGGGCGTATGCTTCCCCCAACCGCCCGCGTCGCCAGGAGACCTCGGCCAGCATGGCCAGGATCCACGGGCGGGTGGTGCGCTCACCGATCTGCCGGCTGATTGCCAGAGCTTCGCCAAGCAACTGCTCTGCCTGATCGTAGTGACCCACGAACCGCGCCAGGTAATTCCCCATGGCTGTCAGCGGGTCCAGCAACCCCTTCTTGTCACCCAGCCGCCGGCGAATGTCGATCACTTCCGTCAACAAAGCGCCCTCGCCGGATCGTGCATCGCTGCTGGCCAGCCGCAGCCCGTCCAGGCTGTCCGCGACACGGCGTTCGTCGCCCAATTCGCGGGCCAATGCCATGGCTTCTTCGTGGGAGGCAGCCGCTTCGTCCAGGTTGCCCAGGTTGGCCTGGAAGTTCCCCAGACAGTTCAGGCTATCGATCACCCCCGGCTCGTCATTGGCGTCGCGCGCGATTTCCAGCGCCTGCTCAGCATGGCGGATGCCTTCGCTGAAACCACGCGGGCCGGCCAGCAGCGCTCCCATACGGTTCAAGCATTGTACCTGGCCTTCCACATCGTCACGCTCCCGGGCAAGGTGCAGCGCCTGTTCGTAGTCAGCTATGGCCTCATCGACGTGTCCCAGCCAGCCCTGCACCTGCGCGCGGCGGATGCGGATCTGCTCGACCACTTCGGGCTCGACCGCGTCACCTAGCCGGCTGGCTACCTCCAGCGCTAGGGTGTAGTGGGCCAGCGCCTCGTGGTTGGCATGATGCCCCCACGCATGATCGCCGGCAGCTACCAGGTACTTCAGCGCCTTGGCGTCATTGCCGCCCGTCAGGAAATGGTGCGCCAGAGAGACCTCCAGGTTGTGGATGTCATCACCGTAAATGCTTTCCAGCGCTTCACCGACCGCGTTGTGGAGCAATAGCCGTTGCGCCATTCCAAGCTGGTCGTAGAGATACTTCTGGAAGGGGCGGTGTCGAAACTGATACAGGAACAACACCTTGCCATCGACTCGCTTGATGCCCAGCTCTTGGACGAGTTGATGACGCTTCTGCAGCTCTTCTTCGATGATCTGAACCAGGGCCAGGTCGCTCAGACCCTCGACCTGGGCGATCACCTGTGCCGTGAACTCATCCCCTTCCACACTGGCCACTGTGAGCACCCGGCGCTGCTCCTCCGGCAGGCGTTCGATTCGTTCTGCCACGACGGCTTCCATTCGGGGTGGAAGAGAATCCAGATCGACCGACACAGGGCACATCCAGACCCCTTTGGCTTTGGTCGTATGCTGGGGTATCTCAGAAACCACGGGCATCGCCGGCGGTTGAGAGGTTAGCCAGCCTCGTTCCTCCAGACTTCTGAGGAGTTCGATGGTGAACAGTGGATGCCCGCCCGTCCGCTCTGCAATTAGCCGTATGATGTGCTCATCCAGCTTGTGCGGGGAGTAGGCAGCATCGATGTAGGCTGACACGAATTCGTACGCCTGTTCCTGGAGTGCCTCTGCGCTCGCGCCGGCAGCAACTGAGTCGCCGTTCAACTGAAGCTCGATCTGGCCGGCGTACCGTTTCAGTTCATTGATCACCGGCGGCAGCGGGTGCCGGTCGGTTCCTCCTCCTGGTCCGGCGGAAGGCCGACCCAGTGCCACGTCGTTTGGACGATAGGTCCCAATGATCAGAATCCGGCTATCGCCAATGCGCCGGCCCAGCCGGAAGAGCAGACTGATGGATGCCGCATCGGCCCACTGGAGGTCGTCCAGGATCAGGACGATGGGGCGATGCCGCGACAACGCTTCGAGCACGTTGGTGTATTGCTCGAAGATGTGCTCCTGCTCCACACCCCCCGCGCCGTTCAGAGAACTGGCCTGGGCGACCTCGACCTGACGTTCCAGTCGATCCAGCCAGCCGACTCGACCAGCGACGAATGTCCCCACACGGGCAGCCAGCGCCACACCGGGCACGAAGAATTCGATGAGGTCGGGCCCCAGATCGAGCAGCACCTTGGCAGACACACCGACGAACTCGCGCAGTCGGCCGGCGTTCTCGGAACTGATCGCGCCTTCGGCCAGTTGCGCTTCCACATCGCCCGTAAGCAGGCGCAGCACCTCGCGCAGGGGCAGATACGGATCGCCGACGCCGGTCCGCGCGTCTGCCTCGCCGAGAGCTACCAACAGCGCGTCGTGCCTGGCCTGGGCACGACGCGCGAACTGGCGCGCCAGGGCCGTCTTGCCGGCGCCGGCCTCCCCGCTCACAAAGATGACCTGGCCATGGCCGGCCAGCGCCTGATCCAGGAAACCTTCAAGCCACGCGCCTTCTGCTTCACGACCAACAAAGATTTCGTCCATTTTCAACAACACCCGATTTTCTGTTGGCGGAGACCCGTGCGAGGACACTGCCGGTCCAGGATGTGCTCGTGAACCTTCGCAAGGGTCCATCTATCTGAGTAGTCAACATGAACTGCGTTCACCCTGAATGACGAAAATGCTAGATGGCTAGATGGCTTGTTGGCTTGCAGAGTGCCTAGCCATCCAGCCATCTAGCCAACTATTTTCGGAGTAGTTACCTCAATTGTACATCAAAGTCTTTGGTGGAACAATGCCGCGAGCCTGGCGTTGATCCTGCGTGCGGCTCACTCGGGCCGCGCGTAGTACTGGATTTCGCGGTAGATAGGTTTGGGTACAAAATCGACGTCCACCAGGGTGAAATAGTCCTGGAAGGTGTGGGTGGGCCATGGCAGGCGGAAGGACCAGATGGCCAGTACTCTACTCCAGGGCCAGCCCCGCGCGATTTCGTAGGCGCGGACGGTGTAAGCCGCACGCTGCGCCGGCCTCACCGCTTTCGTCCAGCGCGGATGATCGTTCCAGCCGGCCTCGGTAATGTAGACCGGCTTGTCTGCGTCGCCGTTTTCGATCATGATCTGGCGCAGAAGTTCTACCCGCCGGAAGTTGATCTTGTCTGGGGCCGGCGGGTCGTCCGGCGGAAACTTCCAGCCGTAGGCATGGGCAGCCAGGGCGTCGAAGTAGGGCGCAGCGCCGGCGTCGTACGTCGCCTGTAGGAAACTCAGGTCGCTCATCGCCAGGGGATCGTCGGGGCGAGCCAGCGTGGGGGCCAGGCCTGCGGCCAGCACTCGCACGTTCGGATCGGCCGCCTTGGCTCGCCGATAGGCTCTGCGTAACAGATCGGTGTACGCTTCGGGGTCCACAGGCCGAAAGCCCCACTCGAAGCTCAAGTTGGGTTCGTTCCAGATGATGACGGCGTGAATCCGGCCGCGGAAGTGATCGACGAAAGCATAAATGAAGTCGCCGTAGTCGTCGAAGTTCTCTTGTGGCAGGTAGCGGAAGGTGGTATCGTCGGGTCGGGCCCAGGCCGGCACATAGTCGATGCGGGCGATGACGGATAGCCCCTGTCGATTGGCGTGATCCACGACCAGGTCGGCATGTTCCCAGTCGTACTGCCCCTTGGCCGGCTCAATGTAACCCCACGGGAAGTACTCCACGATCCACGGAGCGCCTATCTGCCGCACCATCTCCAGCGTGCGTTTGATCTTGCGCGGTTCCACCTCGTCGGTGAGCCGGGTGTGCACGCCCATCTTGGGGTTCGCGGTGCGGACCGTCTGCTGGGGTCCCAGGGTGACAGGGGCCGGCGGGACCTGGGCGATGAGGATGGCGGCTGTTGTGAATAGCAGGAGAAGGGCGGAGGTTGAACGGGCTGACATGAGAGACGTATTGCGTATTGCGTATTGCGTATTGCGTGGCCGGGTAGGGGCGAGGCAGGGCGGAGAGAGGGTTTCTTTTCCCACAGGACACCTCTCCGCCCTGCCTCGCCCCTACAGGGTCGTCATGCAAGGGTCAGTCGTAGTCGATCAGCGCCCGCAGGCCCTGGCGGAGACCCTGCACCGTGCTGATGGCCTCTACCTGCGTGCTGATGATCAGATCGGAGTATTGGGTGGTCAATTCTTCGACCCGTTGGATTTGCTCTGTGGCCTGTTGTATGTAGGGTTCTGCTTTTTGCCGGCCCACAATCAACCCACGGCGCAGGAAGTAGATCGCAGCGCCAGCGACAATCACGACGACCAGAAGTTCAACGATCAACAAGATGGCGGCAATGCCGGCCAAAACAGAGATGGTGTTCATGTCTACCTCCAAGATTGGTTGGCTATTTGGCTAGATGGCTGGATGGCTTATTGGCTTGTTGGCTTGCGGAGTGCCCAGCCATCCAGCCATCTAGTCACCCAGCTATCCAGCCATCCAACACAGTTCCGCCGCGCTGATGTCCAGCCTACGCCCTATCGATGTCTGCAAATCGGACCAGGAGCCATTCCAGCGGGCGCTTGAACGACGTGGTGAGTGGTTCCTCCGGGTTTTCGGGGCGCACCCAGATGGTGAAGGTGCCGGCCCGCCGGCCGGCCCACACGTCGGTGAACAACTGATCCCCCACCATGGCGACCTGCTCCGGCGGCAGGTCCAGCGTCTCCACGCCGGCCTGCACCCCCCGGCGCAGCGGCTTGCGGGCGCGGTAGATGCAGGGCATGTTCAACTCGTCGGCCAGGGGCAGCGCACGCTGGCGGCTGGCGTTCGTCACCATGGCCAGCCTGAATCCACGCGCCTCGGCCGCAGCCAGCCATTCAACTATGTCAGGCTCAACAACCTGGCCATAGTGTGCCAGCAGCGTGTTGTCCAGATCGAATAGAAAGCCCCGGATGCCGGCCTGCTCCAGCCGGTCCAGAGGGATCTCGCTGACTGAGTTCACGACCAGGTCGGGAACGAAACGGGATAGGATGCTTGAGTTCGGGTTCATTTATATCTTTGACTCTCAGAGTGGCAACGAATGGTCTCAGCCTGGCGATTGAAATCGCGGCAACCCCCGCGAAGCCGGCACCTTCGCCCGAGTCAGCTCCCGCGCCGTTTGATCGTTTGATCGCCGAAGGTCTCCTGACCGAGGCGAATCGGGCTCGGTCAGGAGACCTTCGCCCATCATAGGACTTGCGCCGTACCTCACAGCCATCTAGCCAACAAGCCATCTAGCCATCTAGCACTTTCGTACTTCATGGCGAACTTGCGGGCATGGTGACTACTCTCTCATCTGAGACCCCGAGGATGCCAGCAAGCGGCACCTTCGCCCGAGTCAGCGCCCGCGCCTCGCGGTGGGCCTCGGCGTACAGCGTGATGGGGAAGCGGCCGTGCAGCGGGCTGACGCGAGCACCCAGCGCGCTGGCCTGGTAGACAAGGACCGCGATCGGCCGGCCTATGCTGCTGATGCCGACCGCCCGACGCAGCACCGCCAGCCCCCGGCTATCCCACCCCCCGAAGACGCCGTTCCAGAAGCAGTACCAGGGCAAACTGGGCAGGATGGCGATGAAGAACAGCAGCAAGCTCGTCAGCAGATCCTGACGCCAGATGGCCACGCCGATGGCTCGCAGCGTGATGTAGTTGACCAGGCCGGCCAGCAGCGGCGCCGCCACCGTCTGCCACCAGAAGATGCTCGGGCGCAGGATGAGCCGGGCGTTCACCACCCACGCAATCACGTCTTTGGTGGGCATAGCGATGAGATAGGCCAGGATCAGGCCCCACAACTGGAAGCGCTGGAGCAGCAACAGCATCAGGACCACCCGCAGTGCCTGCTCGATGAACAGCATCAGAGCCACCAGCGAGGGCCTGCCGGCCCCCTGCTGGAACTGGTCTGAAAACCAGGCGGGGAACTGGAAGGTCCCCCAGATGATCAGAATGCCCACAATCTGCGCGGCCCGCACCCACTCGTCGCCTAGGGAACCCAGGATGAACCGATCCGACACGGCCAGCAGCGCGCCGGCAATGAACCCGCTGAACCAGCCGCCGTACTTGAACCCCTGGGCCACGTAGTAGCGGGTGAGGGCTTCGCGCCCGTGGCTGAACGCCTCGGATATGCCCGGCATCAGCCCCTGGTACAGGGCCGCCACGGCGCTGAAGGCCACAATCAGCCCGAAGGCCACGTTCCAATTGCCCTGGATTTCCGTGTAGTTCAGCAGATAACGCTCCATCAGCAGCACCTGGATCGACCAGCCAATTGCGCCGAGAACCCCACCAAGCGTGATCATCGAGCCGAAGCGCAGCGCCTGGCTGATGGTCTGGCGGTCGAAGTGGGCCATGAACAATACGCGCGCACTGTACCCCAGCCGGCGATACATCAGCAGCCCCACCGCGAAGATGCTCAGCTCTGTCAGGTATAGCCCGATGCCCAGACCAAAGCCACCCCCCAGCGCCGGCCCGAAGACGGGATCGCCGGCGAACAACTGCCGCGCCGCCAGCACCGCCAGCGCCTGTAAGATGATGAGAATCAGCCCGATGGAGCCAGGGCCGGTCCCGCCAGGGGCCGGCTGGGCCAGGATGTTGAGAATCTGGTCGTAGTCCAGGCGCTGGAAGGCCCGAAAGACGTACTGGAACATCCGCAGAAAGCCGGGGAACTGGATCAGCGCGTGGAGTACGATGAACCAGGTCAGATACGCGTACGCCGTCTGCGGGACGACGTAGGCTGCCAGCACTGCCACAAGCCCAAGCTGGATGGTGCCGGTGATGGCCTGCCACCAGATGTAGAGCTGAATAAACTTCAGCCCCTCGCGCGGCCGGTCCACCCGCAGTTCGGAGAAGAACTTGATGAAGGCCACGCTGGTCCCCATGTCGAACAGGATCCAGAAGGTGTTGAAGAAGTTGATGACCAGGGACCAGGCCCCCAGCGCTTGCGCCGAGGGGAGCAGGAAACGGGGTAGAATCACCGTGCTGTAGATCATGAAGGGGATGAACAGAACCAAGCCCATGGCCAGCAGCACCAGGAAGCCGGCCAGCGGTCGATGGAAACCCACCTCCTCCCACGTGCTACTTTCACCTTCCCGCTGTTGGCCCGGGACGACGGCCACCAGCCGGTCCAGCGCCTCGGGATGCCTCAGGCTGTAGCGGCG
>JBHHXF010000123.1:0-8855 GCA_046756905.1 Anaerolineae bacterium
CTTCAATCTCTCGAATCAGCACAGGTAGATTGGGCCGCGTGAAACTTATCTCCGGCGCACTGGTACGGTCGTGTTTGATATCAGGTGGCACATGCTTGTGATGGGTATAGGCTTCTTTGCGTCGCAGCCACGTCTCATAAATCCCTTTCCAACTGTATTGCGCGTTAAACTGCGTACAGAGCGACTTTGTGCTTCACTCTGGGAGGGTTCCCAGCCCGCTTAGGACACTCCCGCCGTAATTATACAGACAAACCGCCGGCAGGGGAAGTCGAGAGAGGCGAATACGAGAGCCGGCGGTGTCGCCGGTCCCAGCAGACCCAGATTCCGCTTGGGGACGGTCGCCCAAACGTGGGTAGGGGCAAGGCAAGGCGGAGAGTGGCTTTCGTCGTGAACGTGCCCTCAATCCGCCTTGCCTTGCCCCTACGCGTGGGTCGGGCAGTCGGCGATCGTTTTTCTAGATACCCAGATATGCCTCCCGCACTCGCGGCTCTTCCAGCAAGTCCGTGGCCGGCCCCTCCATCACGACGTGCCCCACCTCTAGCACGTAGCCCCGGTTCGCCTGCTCCAGAGCGACCTGAACGTCCTGTTCGACCAGCAGGACGGTGGTGCCCTGCTGGTTGATCTGAGCCACGATCTCGATGAGGTCGTCCACGATGATGGGCGCCAAACCCAGAGACATTTCGTCGATGAGGAGCAATTTCGGCCGGCCCATCAGTCCGCGAGCCACAGCGCACATCTGCTGCTCACCGCCCGAAAGACTGCCGGCCTCCTGCCGCCGGCGTTCGCCAAGGATTGGGAATAGTTCATATGCCCACCCCAGGTCCTTCTGAATGCCATCGTCCTGGCGGGCGTAGGCCCCCATGAGCAGATTCTCCTCGACGCTCATCTCCGGAAAGAGCCGCCGACCTTCTGGAACCTGGATGATGCCGCGTCCCACAATCTGCTCAGACGGCAGATTGACAATGTTCTCGTCAGCGAAGATGATTCCTCCGCTCATAGGATGAAGGATGCCAGAAATAACCTTAAGGAGGGTGCTCTTGCCAGCGCCATTGGATCCCACCAGGGCTACAACCTCTCCCTCGTCGACGTGGAGTGAGACATCCCAAAGAACCTGCACGTCCCCATAGCCGGCGTTGATCCCTTTCACCTCAAGCAGCATCAGTACCACCTCCCTGGCTGCCGCCGTACCGACTCCCCAGGTAGGCTTTGATAACACGCTCGTTGGACATGACGGCGTCGGACGGGCCATCGGCGATCTTTTGGCCGTGGTGCAGGACGAAGACCCGGTCGGACACGCCCGTGATGGCCCGCATCACATGCTCGATGACCAGGATCGTGACGCCGGAGTCCCGAATTTGCTTGATGAGAGCCACGGCCTCGTCAACTTCCGTCGGGTTAAGGCCGGCCATTACCTCGTCCAGCAGAAGAACGGTCGGGTCCATGGCCAACGCCTTTGCCATCTCCAGGCGCTTCATGCCCGGCACGTTCAGTTCATCAGCGTGCTGGTTCCTTTGATCGGCCAAGCCCACGAATTCCAGGACCTCGTCAGCGCGGGCTCGGGCGGTCTTCATGTCCCGCGCGAGACCATGAGCGCCAAACAGCGCGCCGACCATCACGTTGTCCAGAACGGTTAGGTTGCGGAATGGCTTGACGATCTGATAGGTGCGGCTGATGCCCAGCCGTGCGACCTCGTGCGGCTTCTTTCCCAGAATCGGTTGTCCCTCGAAGCGGACTTCACCGCCGCTAGCAGGGAAAGTTCCGGTGATGACATTGATCAGGGTGGTCTTGCCGGCGCCATTGGGGCCAATTAATCCGACAATCTCACCGGCTTCCAGGTGGAAATCGACGTTATCCACGGCGGTCAAGCCGCCGAAGTTTTTCGTGACGTGTGCGCCTTCAAGGATTGACATTGTGTCCACTCGAAGAATTCGCCTGCCCCCTCATATCCGATGATCGCGTACGTTCTCCAGAAAGTATCCAATCCCGAAGGGTCTGCGTCCACTGAGAATGTCGACAAGACCTCGAGGTGTGAAAACTATAGCAAAGATGATAACCAGCCCGAAGAAGGTCGCGTGCAGCAGCAGGATGTAATTCGACAGAAGTTCCGAAACGATCTCAAGTAAGAATGCTCCGATTGTTGGTCCGATAATTGTACCCACACCGCCGAAAACAGACATCACAATCATCTCGACAGTGATTCCAACACTGAAGACGGGCCCTGGCTCAATGAAGGTGATTTTATAGGCGTGGATGCCTCCGGCGATGCCAGTAAACAGGCCACTCATTGCAAACGCAATGATTTTGTAGCGTGTAGTATCCACACCAGTGCTGGCAGCCGCATCCTCGTCCTCGCGGATGGCGACCAGACCGTAGCCTAGCCGGCGTCGTGTGAACCAGGCAGTGACCGCAAGTGTCAGTATCAGCGTGCCCAGCATGAAGTAGTAGAACATCTCAGGATTGCGGATTAGAGGGAGCACAATCCCCGTGTTGCCCTCGGTGATGTCCAGGTTTATTACCACTTCTCGTATGGCTTCAGCGACACCCAGCGAGGCGATGGCGAAGTAGTGGCCGCGCAGCCGGAGCACAGGCAGCCCGACTAGCACAGCGAAGATCACACACAACACCGCACTCCCCAGAAGCCCAACCAGGAACGGAGCGCCGGCCTTGGTCATCAATACCGCCGTGGTATAAGCGCCCAACCCGAAGAACACGACGTTGCCGAAGGACGGATACCCGGTGTAACCGCCGACAATATTCCAACTGGAAGCCAGAATAGCAAACATCAGGGCGTCGGTGGCAAATTGCAAGTAATAGGATTTGGCGACGAACGGGAAGATGGCTGCGATGACCAGCGCGACGACAATCGCTCCCAGACGCAGCCACGGTCGGTTGTTCGCGCTCATCGCCGGCCTCCCAGGATACCCCGTGGCCGCAGGACGAGGGTGATCACCAGCAGGGCAAAGCTTATCAGGTTGGGAAACGTTGGGCCGATATATGCCGAGGTGAAGTTCTCAGCCACGCCCAGCACCAGTCCACCTACGACCGGGCCGGCCATGGTCCCCAGCCCGCCGATGACGCTCACTACGAAGGATTTGAGCGTTAAGACGCCCCCCATGGTGGGTGTTACTGGGAAGAGCATGCTCCACAGGGACCCCGCCGCACCAGCCAGGCCGGCGCCTAGCCCAAAGGTGATGGCGTACGTAGTGGAAACGTTGGTGCCGGTCAGACGCGCGGCCAGCAGATCTTGAGATGTCGCCCGGATGGCGCGACCCAGGCGCGTGCGTTCCAGCAACAGGAACAGAGCGCCGGCCAGGATCAAGGCAACGATAAAGGCCACCACTCGCACCAGGGGGACAGTCAACTCGCCAAAGCTGAGGCTGGCCCCCGAATAGCTAGTCGCCACGCGCCGCACGTTAGCCGTCCACACCACACGTGCCAGATTTACGATCAGAATCTCGATCCCGAAGGTGAGCAGCAGTGTGATGAACAATTCAGCGCGAATGACCAGGTTGATGAGATACTTCTGGAGCAGAAACCCCAGTAGAAAAAGCAAAACCAGCGAAAATGGTAGGGAGATGAGCGGATCAACGCCGGCCTTGAACAGCCAGTAGGTGGTGTATGCTCCCAGCATGATGAACGCGCCATGCGCGATGTTGATGACGTCCATCACGCCCCAAATGAGCGACAAGCCGAGGGCCATGAGGGCATACAGTCCGCCAACGAGCAGGCCGTTGATGGCAACCTGGGTTGCGAACATAGTACCTCCGTTGAAGGTTACAGGTCAAAGGCCACAGGTTGCAGGCTGAAGGCCGAAGGTTACAGGCTGCATTCCGAAACCTGTAACCTTCGACAATCCCATCTGCAACTGATTAGCGTTCTTCCCAGGTTGGCATCGGGTAGGTTGGAGCGTTCTCGGCAACACTATCAGGGTAGACGGCTACTACCTCGCCACCCTGAATCTGGATAGCGACTGTCCCTCCGCCGATCTGGCCATTCTCCTGGAACTTCACCGGCCCGTAGATCGTGGTGACCTCGACGTTGGCAATGGCGTCTCGGACGGCGTCGCGGTCCAAAGTGCCGGCCTGCTCGATGGCAGCCTTGTACGCTACGACATCGGCGACACCGCTGGCAACGTGATAGTCAGGCTCGTAGCCGTACTTGTCCTGGAACATCTTGTACCAGTCGGCCGTTGAGCCGAAGACGGCGGTGTTCTTGAAGTTCAAGGAGGGCGCCCAACTGGGCACACCGTAGATGTACTCGGCATCCTCGCCCAGGGCCTCGCGGAAGTCCGGAGTTGGCGGGCCAACGGTAAAGGCCATGATGCTGGCATTAACCTTCAGCTCTTTGGCCTGTTGTACGAAGACCAGGGATTCCTCGGCGTGGCCGGCCAGCAGGATCATGTCGGGGGCTTCCGACTTGACGCGTGACAGCAGCGTACTGAACTCCTGGGTGCCCGAGGGGTATTCCTCATCAATCACGAGGTCATATCCCATCTCACCGGCCTGGGCCCGCGCGCCCTCTGCCACGGCAATGTCGAACTCATCGTCGGCATACAGCAGGGCGATGCTCTTCGGCTGTGGGTCGAGCGTCTGGCCCATCTGCAAGATCGATTGGAAGTAGTTGGCCGCAGATGGCAGAGTGCCGAAGATGTTCTTGAAGCCCCGGCTGAAGATCTTGCCCGAAGCGCCGCCACCCTCGATCATGGGAACGCCGTATTTCTCCGCCACAGCGCTGTCAGGGATAGTGATGCCTGAGGAGTAGGGACCAAGCAGGAAGTCCACTTTATCCTCATTGATCAGCTTCTCTACCAGCCGGGCGCTCTTGGTGGCATCTGTTTCATCGTCTTCGAGCACCAGCTCGAACATGTACGTTTTGTCGCCTACCTTGACACCGCCTTGCTCGTTGATGTAGTCGATGGCATGGTTGTAGGCGTCGGTGTACAGCTTGCCCTCGCGGGCTTTGTCGCCTGTCAGGGACATGGCAGCCCCTAGCTTGATGATGCCCGGTTCTTCGGGCTTGGCCTCTGGCTTAGCAGCCGGCTGCTGGGCGGGTTGTGCACAGGCCACAACTGCCACGCCCAATAACAGGCTCGCTATGAGCACTAGCCACACAGTTCGTCGCATTTTACCCTCCTTTGGGAACTTATACCGGTTACTCCGCCGGACACTTTTGGCACAGGCGTATCCAAATGTGAGGAAACGAGCGCCGTCTGAGTGGCGTATTGAGGCCCCGCCTGAGTTCGTCGAAGGGCCTGTCGCTTGTACTGAGCTTGTCGAAGTGAAGGGTAGTGTACCGTATCGAAATCAAGCGAGTGGTTTTACTGGCATCTCGCTTAGCCCGGTTTCGACAGGCTCAACCCAAGGATACGTCGTAGAGATTATCCTGACTCGGCCGGCGCTGGACGAAAAGTGTCCGATAGCAATATGATATAATGAGTCAGCCAATAAGTCAACTGACAGGGTAGCTACGCGAACCTCGCCGGTTGCACGTCACCTGTCTCCCCGATAGGCCGTATTTCGCCTACCTCGACGATCACATCCGCCGGCACCCCTGCTCGCCGCGCCGCTTCGCGGATCGCCTCCGGACTGGATGCCTCGTACAGGCAGTAGGTCTTCTTCTTGTCTGCGCTGAGGAAGGAGATGAGCCAGTTGACGCCCACATCCGCGTTGATCTGGTTGATGGCTGCGGCATCGTCCCGGGTTACTTCCAGTTGTTCTGCAAAATTCCGTTCGATCAAAAAGTACGGCATGTTCCCCTCTTTTCCTTTTTCCTGTTCTTCTTGTTATCCTAACGTTTCCACCTTCTCGACCAGCGCCTGCATGCCCAGCTCGCCGGCGGTGGCTAGCGCCTGGTCCAGCAGAGACGTGGCTCTGGCACGGTCGCCGGCCTGGCCTCGAGCCAGGAGCATGGCGGCGTACTGGTGTTGGGTGTGAGCCAGCCAGGGTCTGGCTCCCATCCGGGCGTTCATCTCCAGGGCATCCTCGAAATGCCGCTCCGCCTCTTCCCAGCGCGACATCGTCGCAGCCAGGAGACCCAGGTAGCGTGAGGTGGCCCCGTAACAGGTGGCCGCGAAGCCGACCACGACGTTCAGTCCGTCGTAGGGCAGGAGGAGCTGGTACAACGTAGCTGCACGCTCCGCGTCGCCAAGGAAGGCGCACACCTCGGCCAGGTAGGTGACGGTGGCGACCCACAAAGCGTCCTGGGACAGGCTGGCGAAGCCGTCGGCCGCCAGGTGCTCAAACTCGGCCCGCGCTTCCGGCTCCATACCCAGATCGCTGTAGATCAGCGCCAGCCCCGGTCGCCAGGTCGTCGCCTGGTCGTAGCGCTCGACGAAGTGCTTCACCACGGGCGCCATCTCAGGCAGGCGGCCCTGCTCTCGACGGATGGTGAACATCTGAACTCCGAAGGTCCCATCGGCGTTCTCGACCCCCATCTGCTGACCGATGTCCAGGGCCTGTTGAGCCAGCCGTTCCCCTTCTTCGAAATGGCCGTGCAACAGCGCCCGCGCTGTGCCAAACATCGCCGTGGTGTATAGAAAAAAGGGCTGCTGCAGCTTGTCTACGAACTGAGCATGGACTTGCAGGTCAGCCTCCATCGCCTGGATGTCTCCGCGCTCCAGGTGCTCGTGGATGCGAGAGCCGTAGGCCTCTGTAATGCGCTCCGAGTCGCCGATTTCTTCAGCTACCTGCAGCATCTCGCTCACGGTGGCGATCCGCTCGTCAGTTCTCTCCGGCTGCCGGTTGGCGAACAGGTAGATGCGCAGCGCATCCGAGAGGGCGAGCGGGTCGTTGATCCGGCGTGCTGCTTCCACCGCCTGTCGGGCCATCGGTTCTAACTCGGCCGGCGTGCCGTTGGCGATGAGCGCTCTGACCAGGCCGCCCAGGACTCGGACGCGGAGCACGCTGTCTTCCTCGTCCAGAGCCTGCAGCGCTTCCTCAAGGAGGTCTACCGAGGGGGCCGCCGGCAGGTTGAAGCGCCACCGCGCTTCTTCGAAGCCCAGGGCGGCCCGTGCCAGGTGCTCTGCCGTGTCCGCTGTCCTGGCGATGCCGGCCGCCTGCTGGAACGTCTCCATCGCCGGCAAGATCTGACCGGCGTTCTTTTGCGCCTCGCCCAGCGCGATCCGCAGGTCCAGCTCCTGCCGGCTGCGCTCGGGGGTGACCGGCAACGTTCCGAGCAAGCTGAGCCCCCGCGTCAGGTGTGCAATCGCCTCGTCGTTGGCGGAGAGTCGGATGGCGCGGTTCCCTGCCTGGTACAGGTAGTGAATCGCCTTCTCTGGAATCCCCGCTGCCTGGAAGTGGCGCGCCAGCTCGACGGCAATCTCTTCCGCCTGGTCACCGTACAGCGCCTCCAGCGTGTTCCCCACGTCTTCGTGGAGGAACTCCCGCTCGGTCTCGCTCAAATCGCGGTACAGGTACCGCTGGAACAGGTTGTGTCGGAAGCGATAGATGGACAATCGCCGCCCGCCGATGCGTTTGATCCCCTGCTCCCAGACCAAACGGTGCTGTCGGTCCGCATCGCGGGCCAGCCGGCGCACCAAGTCGCGCTCGCTCACACCACACACGCGTGCAACCACCTGGGCGGCGAAGGTTTCGCCCTCCACGCTGGCCACGGTGAGAGCCTCCTGCAAGCCAGCCTCCAGCCGGCGGATGCGCTCCTCGATCACGCCCCGCACGCGGGCCGGCAGCGTCCCCCAGTCCAGCGCTGCTCCCTCGACCCACCGACCTTCCTTGTCCTGGACGAGATCACCCCGCTCGCGCATGTCGCGTAGCAACTCGACGGTGAACAGCGGGTGTCCGCTCGTGTGCCGGAGCAACGCCTGGCGGAAGCCTTCACCAAGCCGGTTCGGTTCGGCGTTCAGCAAGGCATCGACAAAAGCCCTGCCTTCGACATCTGTGCTCTGGCTAACGTCCACCCAGATGTCGCCGTGGTAGCGCTTGAGCTCGCTGGCTATGCCTTCCAGTGGGTGGCGGTCACCGTTCCGGCCGAGGGCCACATCGTCGGGTCGGTACGTGCCCAGGATGAGGATGCGGTTCTCTCCGATGCGGCGAGCCAGGTGGAACAGCAGGCCGGCGGACGAAACGTCCACCCAGTGCAGGTCGTCCAGCACCAGGATAAGGGGCTGCTGGGCTGCCAGGGCCGTCAGCACGTCGGTGTATTGCTGGAAGATGCGGCTCTGATCGAGGCCGGCACCGCTCCCAGTTACCGACTTGCGCTCCGTCAACGCCTCCAGGCGATCGAGCCAACCGACCCTGCCGGCCAGGAAAGCGCCGGCGCGGGTCGCGACCCCGACGCCGGGCACCAGGATGTCGATCAGGTCTGGACCGAGATCGACCAGCGCCTGGCCGGAGATGCGCAGGAAGGCGCGCAGGCGGCCCGCATTCTCCTGGGTGATGGCCCCCTGAGACAGCCGGGCTTCCACATCGCCAGTGAGGAGCCCGAGCACCTCGCGGAAGGGCAGATAGGGATCGCCGATGCCCGTCTGGGCGTTGCACTCGCCGATAGCGACCAGGAGGTCGTCGTGCTGCGCCTGGGCGCGGCGGGCGAACTCAGTGACGAGGGCAGTCTTGCCGGCGCCGGCCTCGCCCGTGACGAAGCAGATTTGGCCTTGGCCGGACAGGGCTTTCTCGAGGAAACCGTTTAGTTGTGCCAGCTCGCGCTCGCGTGCAACAAATACCTGGTCAACCATTACATGCTCGTTTCGTTACTACTCAGCCGCTTCCTGCCTGGCGAATGAATTCGCGGCAACCCTTCGACAAGCTCAGGACGTCGCGCTTGCGAAATCCGCCTGCGCGGATTGGATTTCAGTCGCCGAAGCCTGTCCTGAGTTCATCGAAGGGGGCGATCCTTCGACAGGC
>JBHHXF010000124.1:0-8741 GCA_046756905.1 Anaerolineae bacterium
ACCTCGATCCACTCCTTGCGAATGATAGCCCAGGTCTTCACGACAACCCCCTCCCCGTTATCAGTGAACAGTGATCAGTTATCAGTGATCAGTTATCACACTCAGGCCGCCGTCCACTGATCACTGATCACTGTTCACTGTTCACTGTCCACCAGGCTGAAATACACATCTTCCAGCGAGTGTTCGAGTTCGGTGACATACTGCACCTGACCCCCGCTTTCGACCAACTGGCGGACAATCAGTGGGTTCTGTTCGTCAGGCTCCGGCACATCAATCACCAATCGGTTGTCTTGGAGCTGCACCTGCCGGACAAAGGGCAGACGCTCTACCAACTGGACAAACCGGGGCTCCAACTGACTCAACTGCACCACCGTTTGCCGGCCAAACAGCCGGCGTCGCAAGTTCTCCGGCGTGTCCACCGCAACCAGGCGCGTGTTCAGCACACCAATGCGGTCGCACAGCCGCTCGGCTTCGTCCAGGTTATGGGTGGTGAGCAGCGTCGTGCGGCCCTCGGTGCGCAGCTCTTCGATGAAATCGCGCACGGTGCGCGCCGCCTGGGGGTCCAGGCCAGCCGTCGGCTCATCCAGAAACAACACCGGCGGCTCGTGGAGCAGCGCCCGAGCGATGGCCAACTTCTGGCGCATGCCTTTGGAGAAGCCCCCGACTGGTTCGTTCCGGCGCTCCCACAGGCCCAGCAACTGCAAGTACCGCTCTATCTGCGCCGGCTGGCGATCCACCGGCACCTCGTACAGCTCGGCGTAGAACCGCAGATTCTGCTCAGCCGACAGCCTATCATACAGCCCCGGCGATTCTGTCAAGATGCCCACCCGCCGGCGCACGTCCATATCCTCGGTCCCCAACTGATAGCTGGCCACCCTCGCCGCGCCGCTGGTGGGCGCAATCAGCGCCGCCAGCACCCGCACCGTTGTTGTCTTGCCGGCGCCATTCGGCCCCAGCAGGCCAAACACCTCGCCTTCTTCAATAGACAGACTCAGATCATGAACGGCCAGCGTTTCGCCGAACCATCGCGTCAGGTTGCTTGTATGAATCAAAGAAGAACCCCCTGTGCAGTGATCAGTAATCAGTGATCAGTCATCAGTGGGCAAAGTCTGATCACTGATTACTGATTACTGATCACTGGTTACTGGCGCAGCCGGGGCGAGTCGAGCCACAGACCTGAGACCAGGTGCTCGCCGGCTGGCTCGAACACCACACGCACGGTCACGCCATCCTCCTGCTCAAAGCGCGCGCTGTAGATCACGATGATAAAACCGCCGCGTTTTTCAACGCGAGACACGTTGCGGGCGACGTAGGCGCCGATCTTCTCCACAATTCCTGCACGGGTAGTGCCAAACGCGGATTCATTCAGCGCGTCCCGCATTTTAGCATTGAAATCGCGCGCGAACACCTGGTAATCGCCGGCGTTGAAGCCGGTCAGCAGGTTATCGGTCATCGGCTCAGCATACGCCAACACCTCATCCTGCTCCGCGCCGGTCAACACCTGCACGCCCGAACTACAGGCAGCCAGTCCGACCACCAAGGTCAGACAAACGGCGGTAAGCCATCGAGAAAAATTGCCTTTACGACTCACGAAACACCCCTTATCCAGTGGACAGTGGGTAGTGGGTAGTGGTCAGACTCTGATAACCGACCACTACCCACTGTCCACTGTCCCCTAGCCCAGAACCAGCGGCGCCAGGACGTGCAACACGATGTCGGTGCTGAAATGGGCGACCATCGCTGCCAGCAGCCCACGCCGCCAGTACAGCCAGCCGAAGACCACGCCGGCCAGCCCGTTCAGCACCACCGCCCGCGTTACAACCATTGCGGTGAGGGGCAAGATCGCGGCCGTGGCCGGCAGATGCGCCAGGCCAAACAGCACCGCCGCCAGCAGGTTGGCCATCCAAATGACGCCGGCGCCCGGCTGGGCCGCACGGGTCAGCTTCGATCCCAACCATACTAACAGCGTCATCACACCCAGGCGCAGCAACAGTTCCTCGTTGATGCCGCCGTAAAACGAGGCCAGAAAGCCCTGCCACGCCGGCGGACCTGTACTGATCTCCGGGCTCGCGTTGAGGCGGGGCGCGAAAACGCCCACCTCCAGAGCGAGAATGGCAATGGCGGAGGATGCGCCGGCCACGCTGGCCGGTAGCAGCAAGGATCGGAATCGAGCCGGCGCATCCGGTTCGCCGGCCAGCCAGCCCCGCAGGATCGGTGCACCCAGGCCAACCTTGCGACCCAGCCACAGGCCCAATGCCGTTGCAACTGCGAACAGCACTAGATTCTGGAAAATCTGCAAGATTAGGAGCAGCCACAAGGGGATGGGCAAGGGCGGCAGTGGTCCACTCAGGGAGAGAGAATAGGGAATGACTCCCAGAAGTCCGATGACCGCCCCCAACATCAGAACGGCAAACAGCTTCCAGGTCAGCCGGCGGTCGGCTGGTTGCTCTTCCACATTCAAGGTTGTCTCAGCCATGTCCCCCTCGTCAACATCCGGTTTCACGTAGCATTACGACGGAGCCAGGCCAAGGTTTCGTAATACGCCAAACCGTGGCAAAACCGCTGCTCCTGCAGGCAGTTTGCCTGGCGAAGCCGCCGTGAAAAGACCTCGGAGGTCTGGGCGTCCGAATTCCCAGACACCCTCTGAGGAATGAGAATTAAATAACTTGCGCGTTTGCATCCTGACACGAGCGCCGGTTGAGTAGCGGAGGCACACGCTTTTCGTGCCGGAGCGTATCGAAACCAAGCGGCCGGAGTGTAAAAAGCCTGTTTTCGAGACCCGCTTGGCTTCGATATGTCGCTGGCGCTCCTACTCAGCCGGCGCTATCCTGATCTGGAAATGGGAAAGTTATTTAATCACCGTTCCTTGGGTCTTAGCTACCGGGGCTCTCATCCCCCGGGCCGGGCGGGGTCTCCCCCAGCTCGCGCGCCACGGCTTCCAGCATAGACTCCCATTCGGCCTGCACACCGGTTGCTCTGGCGCTCTTGGTGAGTTGCGAAATGGACAGAAAACGCCAGTTGACTGCCAGAACGTTGTGAGCATCCTGAGCATGTTTCTGCGAACCGGTGTTGTGAAAAGCTAGGAGCTTGGCGATGATCACATCTTCGGCTCTGGCAAACCAGGCTGTGCGTCCCAGTCCCACATCGTAGACCAGTTGCACCCGGCGCGCAAAAGCCTCCCGGTCTATTCGGTCGGCTGAAACGGGGACCAGGTCAATCTTCGCTCCAGTGTACGACTGAAGCACGTTGAAAGGCTCCCGCCGGATGAGGCTGTCGGCGATCATGTACTCGTCGGCGTAGTAGCCTTCTTCCAGTGGAAACTCGGCAATGAACGGCCTAATGTGGTGGAGCTGCATGTCCAGCACGATGTCTGCGTCGCGGGTGAAGCGAGGTGTGCCGTGGATGATCGCAGCCAGCCCACCGACGATCATGTAGGGGATCTTCAGCTTCTCCAGAACGCCGACAACGTGGTTCAGAAATTCGTACAGCTCAGCCCGTGTCGGCCAGTCCGTGCTCACAGCAGCACCTCGGGCAGGCCGGCAAACTTGCGTGCAACTCGCCGCTTCGCTTCTTCCAGCGTCAACTCTGGGTGAAGCCGAAGTTCGGTGGTCAGGCTCACGCGGCGGGCGAAGGCATAGTCGGCCGCGGCCGAGCGCATCCGCTCGGCCGGCGACATACTGCGCAGGATCTGCACCTGCTGAGGGTCAATGGGGTCGAGAGCCGTGCTGAAGAGATGAACGAGGTCAGGATCGACGTGACTGACGTAGTACCCCGCCGGCTGTCGTCGTTGGTGGCGGATGTCGATCCCCGCGTCGCGCAGGAACCGAAGATCGCGTGCAAGCGCCTGCGAAGGGCGTGCTCCGAAGCGGCCGCGGCCAAGGTCAGACAGAACCGTCTCCGCATCTATCGGGCCTTTGTCCTCGATCAGGCAGAGCACGTCCAGTCGCCGCGCCAGGACCGGATCACGGCGGCACAGCACTTCAAGAATCAGAGAGGTCGTATCCATGGCACACCTCACGTTTCCAAGGCCGGCAAGGGGAGTTTCGGCCGATCGCTGAAGTCCGGCAGCTTAGGCGGATGCTCCGCCAGCAGCTTTTGGATCTCCTCAATGCCGCGATCGATCTGCGGGTCGTCGCCGGCCACGTAGTCCTGCGGACGGATCTCTACCTCGATGTCGGGATCCGTGCCATAGTTCTCCACCCCCCACCCCACATCCTCAAACCAGTAGGAGAATTCTGGCTGGGTAGTGACGCCGCCGTCTACCAACGAGGCCCGGAAACTGATGCCAATGACACCCCCCCAGGTGCGCTTACCAATCAACGGTCCCAGGCCCAGCAGTTTGAAGACATGGCTGAAAATGTCGCCATCGGAGCCGGCCAGCTCGTTGGTCAGCGCCACCATGGGACCTATGACCGAATCGGCCGGATATGGGATCGGCTCGCCCCAGCGCTGTACATCATAGCCCAGCCGGCGCCGCGCCAGCTTCTCCAGGATCAGTTGCGAAACGTGTCCACCGCCGTTAAACCTCACATCCACGATTAACCCCTCGCGCTCCACCTCGACCAGGTATCCCCGGTGAAACTCAGCGTAGCCTCTGGGTCCCATGTCGGGGATGTGGACGTAGCCGACGCGACCGTCGGTAGCCTCGTGCACCCGCCGGCGGTTGGCCTCCACCCATTCCCGATAGCGGGCCGGCGTCTCACTGCGCAGTGACTTCACCGTGACCATCCGTGGCTCTTCCTCGCCGGCAAAAGTCAACAGGACTTCATTGCTGGCCTGGTTCACCAATAGCTCCTGCGGCGAAACCTCCCGGCTGACCTTGCGCCCGTTTACCGCAATCAGTCGAGCGCCGGGACCCACGTTGATCCCCGGTCTCGCCAATGGCGAACTCGTTCTTTCGTCCCACACGTCGCCACGGACAATGTGAGCTACCTGCCAACTGTCCGTATCGGCGTCATATTGGAGATCGGCCCCCAGAAAGCCCTGGTCATAGGCCGGCTCGGGGGGATAATCGCCGCCCATCTCGTAGGCGTGGGACGTGCCCAGCTCACCTTGCATCTCCCACATCAGATCGGAAAACTCCGACCGGGTGGCGACCCGCCGGACCAAGGGTAGATAACGCTGATAGACCGCCTGCCAATCGACGCCAGACATGTCCTCGGACCAGAACTGATCGCGCTGGAGTCGCCACGCTTCGCGGTACATCTGCTCCCACTCGGCCTGTGGCTCTACGGAGACCTTAATGCGGCGAAGGTCCAACCAACCGGTCTTGCGACTTGGCGACCACCCATTGTCACCGGGTTTCACGCCGGCCTTCACCACCCGCAGCCGGTTGCCGGCCCGGTAAATGAGCGTCTTCGCATCCATCGACACGTCGAAGCTCGTGATGCCATCAATGAGCACATCGTGATTCTGCTCCTCAAAATCATAGACCTCCAGCTTGCTCCTGGCCGGCGGTGTGGAGTTGGAATACCACGACTGATTCAACGTGCCCGCGATGGGGAAAGAGGAAAAGAGGACCTTGCCTTTGATGCCACGTATCTGTCTGTAGCGACCATCTGGCACGGGGAAAGCAACGACGCGATCGGTGATCCTATCCAGGTCGATCTCGACGAGTTGTTCTTTCTCCTTCTTCTCTTGCTCATCCTCGTCGTTTTTCTCTTTCTCCGGCTCGTCCGGGTCCCCGTCCCCGTTGTCTGAGTCGTCTGGCTTCTTTTTTGACACCTTCTCGCCGGGCGCACGCGGGATCGGAATAAACGGCGACGGCAGGTCGGCCTGCAAGGTGATGAGATACGGCCGCACACCCCATGGAAAGTTCAGGTCGAAGTGCAAGTTGTCGTACACCGGATCGAAGTCGCGGTATGACAGAAAGTAGAGATATTTACCGTCTGGATCGAAGGCCGGCCCCACATCCCGCAAGACCGGATGGGTGACGGGCAACGTTTCGCTCGTCTCCACCCGACACAGCTTGATGATCGACGTCCGCTGCGTATCGTGGAAGCCGTATGCGATCCACCGTCCGTCGGGGGACCATGCGATGCCGCGAATGCGACTGTGCCGGCTCCGGTCTAACACGCGAGCGGTTCGCTCCTCCGCGTCTACGAGAATCAGCTCGTTGCGATGATTGCTCAGCGCGATCTCATCGCTCTTGGGTGATACGACCAGATTCACTGGCCGGCCAATGTCCAGCTCCTCAAATCGCTCCGGCCCGACGCTCCCGTCGGCGTGGTGGATTTCCAGGGCTTCTTCGCCGGCGGCATCGCTGACCACGATCAGTCGTTTGCCATCCCGCAGCCAGGACGCCAGACGGTAGCGGACGCCGTTGGGTTCGCCGTGCTGAACGACAGCGCCCTCCCAGTTGGCCATGGTGAACGGCTTGCCGCGCGATGTCACGCCAACGGAATGTCCCTCCGGGTGGATGTCGTAGCTCTGCAAATAGTCGTCGGCATCTACAAACTTGCGATTACGTTGGACCTGCGGGCTGTGAAACTCCACCTCGATGCGCTGCGTGTCGTCAGTCGACGGATCGTAGACATACAAATCAGCGCCGGCATGATAGACAATGCGCTGACCGTCCGTCGATGGGTGGCGAACGTAGTACTCCGCGTGGTGCGTGTGCCGGCGCAGCTCTTCTCCATCCGGCGAACAGGAGTACAGATTCCCGACCCCCTCGTGGTCAGACACAAAGAAGATGCGTTCTCCCACCCACAACGGCAGGGCCACGTTGCCCTCCAGTTGGATGAGTCGGCGCCACTCCCCGTCGCCATTGGGATCAATCCACAGGTCGCCGGTTAGGCCGCCCCGATACCGCTTCCAGCGTGCCAGATCGGTGGTGTTGCGGCCAATGACCATGCCTTTGTCGGGACCATAGGAGATGCTCATGGCCGGCCCCGTCGGCAACGGCTGTGGTTCACTGCTGCGCTGTTCTGACGATTCCGCTTTCACAGTGTACAAGTTGTACACCCGGGCAAAGGGCTGGCCGGCGTCGGTGGCGAAAACGATGGATTCACCGTCAGGTGTCCAGCCGACCACGCGGGACGTTGCCCCGAGATATGTCAACCGTTTGGCCGGCCCGCCGGCCGCCGGCATAGAGTAGACCTCCGGTTCGCCTTCATCGCGCCCGGTGAACGCCAGCAGCGCGCCGTCAGGGGAGAGGGCCGGCGTGGAGACCTGACCCAAATTCGAGGTGAGCCGGCGGGCGATGCCGCCCGATGCCGGCACCGTCCACAGGTCGTCTTCGCACACAAACACGACGTTGCCACCATGAATCGTGGGAAATCGATAGTAGCCTGCTTCTGTCATCACCTAACCTTTCTTCGTCATTCATTTACAACACCGGGGCCCCTTTGATCGCCGAAGGTCTCCTGACCGCGAATCGGGCATGGGGGAGCGAGCCCATACGCGTCAACCCAAGTGGCTAGCGACCGCCGGTCGAGTGGCCGAAGGCCGTATCGAGACCCATGGAGCGGGTCTCGCCAAGCCGCTTGGCCTCGACGCCGTGCTGAGGCCCCTCCCGAGGTCCCTCCCGAGCCTGTCGAGGGGCCTGTCGAGGGGCTTGTCGAAGCATACGCGCCTAAAGGCACTACTCGACCGGCGCTCCCGCCTTAGGCGGTGCCCTGAGCCTGTCGTAGGGTTGACGCACATGCGCTGCTCCCCCCCTCAATCCCCCCCAAAGGGGGGGAAGCCTGTTCTCCCCGTTCTCCCCCCTCCGGGGGGAGTTAGAGGGGGGCAAGGGCCGTCTGCGCATCTTCATGGTGTGTTACTTTTTCAGACTGGCGTAATCATACCACCAGTTGGCCAGGTGTGCCAATGCTGGAGAATGAAGATTGCGGATTATGGAGTGGGAATGGAATAGGGGGTCAGTTCTTGCGACCCGTCTCCAGTTTGCTGCGGACTTCCCGGACCACGTGCGGAGCCAGCATCTCGGTGTTCGCGTCGAGATACCGGGCGACGACGTCCACGTGTTTCTTGGTCAGCTCCCGCAGCGCCCAGGAGACCGCCTTGGTGATCATCGGATGCCGTTCGCTCTTGACACGATCAACCAATTCGAGAGTGACGTCGGGGAAACTGAGGTCTTTGCGGCCACGGTTGAGCCAGGTGGTGGTGACCAGCGCCAGCCGGCGGCTCCACACGTCCTCATCCTGGATCAGATCGTAGAGGTATGCCACCCTGGACTCGGGGTCGTTCAACATCCAAGGGCCCAGAATGCGCTGGCCGAGGCTGTCCGTTACCTCCCAGTTGTCTAGCCGCCGGCGCCAGCGGTCAAACTGCGCCCACTCGAGCTGCGGAATCCACCGCTTGTAGCGCTGCAGCAGCTCCGACGCGAGCATCAGCTCCTCGCGGGAGTCGCCGGCCCACAGCGCCTCGAACAGCGCCCACAACTCCGCCCGCTCGACCGCCTTGTGTTCGCGGCTCCACGCCTTCGCCAGATCGCGAATCTGGGGCACGCGCAGGCCATACATCTTCAGCCCGGTCGGCACGGCCATCTGCATCCCCGCGCGGTGCGCCTCATCGGCCAGCGCCTCAATCTGGGCTAGCAGCTTCTGGCGTTCGGCGTGTATGTTTTCCATGTACTCATCCCCTCATCTTCGATTCTGAGCCTGGTCTTGCACCTCCCGCCACAGGTTGATCAGACTCAGGCGCTCAGCCCAGGTCTCGATGTAGTCCAGGTCTAGCTCGTCGCTCATGGCCAGGAGGATGCTGGTAATGTCACGCACGTGCTTGGGCTGCTGACTGATGCT
>JBHHXF010000125.1:0-8723 GCA_046756905.1 Anaerolineae bacterium
GTCCACGTTCATGTAGGCCGGCGTGGCCGGCAGACCGGGCATGGTTTTCATCTCGCCGCACAGCGGGTAGATGAAGCCGGCCCCGACGCTGGCCCGCACCTCGCGGATGGGCAGCGTGAATCCCCTGGGCACGCCCTTGAGCGTCGGATCGTGAGACAACGACAGGTGGGTCTTGGCCATGCAGATGGGCAGGTCCCCGAACCCGTTCCGCTCGTAGGTCTGGATCTGGCTTTCGGCTTCTGGCGCGTACTCAACCCCATCAGCGCCGTAGACCTCGGTCGCGATAGCCTCAATCTTCTGCTTGATGGGTTGCTCGACGTCGTACAGGAACCGGAAATCGGAAGGCTCCTCGCAGGCATCGACCACGGCTTCGGCCAGTTCCCGGGCCCCTTCGCCACCCTCAGCCCAGTGGTTGGCCATCACGGTAGCACAGGCGCCGGCGGCCGCCCCCATCCGCTTCACCAGCTCGATCTCGGCGTCGGTGTCGGTGGGGAAGCGGTTGATGGCCACGACCACGGGAATGCCAAACTTGTGGGCAATCTCGACGTTCCGCGCCAGGTTCGCGCCCCCCTTCTCCAGGAGCTCCAGGTTCTCTTCGGTGTACTCGCGCGCCAGGTCGTAGCCGGCCACCACCCTGGGGCCTCCGCCGTGCATCTTGAGGGCGCGAATCGTAGCCACCAGCACCACGGCATTGGGGATCAAGCCCGAGGCGCGGCACTTGATGTTGAAGAACTTCTCCATGCCGATGTCAGCGCCAAAGCCCGACTCGGTGACGACGTAGTCGGCCAGCTTCACTGCCACCTGGTCGGCGATGACGGAGCTGTTGCCGTGAGCGATGTTGGCGAAGGGGCCGGCGTGCACGAAGGCCGGCTGCCCCTCCAGGGTCTGCATCAGGTTGGGCATGATGGTGTCTTTCATCAGCACCGTCATGGCGCCGGCCACGTCCAGGTCTTCGGTGGTTATGGGATTGCCGGCGTAGTCGTAGGCCACCACGATACGGCCCAGTCGCTGCCGTAAGTCCTGCAGGGTCGAACGGTAGTCGGCCCCCGACACCAGGGCCAGGACCGCCATCGTCTCCGATGCCACGGCGATGTCGAAGGAAGCCTGCCTGGGATAGCCATCCCACTTGCCGCCCAGCCCGGACACGATCTTGCGCAGTCCCCGGTCGTTCACATCGACCACGCGGTTCCAGGTGATGCTAAAGGGGTTGATGTTCAGGCGTGGCAGGCCATCTGGATGCTGCTCACTGCGGGTGCGTCTGGCCCAGGCGTCGCCCGGATAGTTGCGCTCGTGCATCAATCGGGTGTCCAGGGCGGCTGCGCACAGGTTGTGGGCTGCGGCCACGGCGTGGATGTCCCCGGTCAGGTGGAGGTTGAAGTCCTCCATTGGCACCACCTGGGAGTAGCCGCCGCCGGCTGCGCCCCCCTTTATGCTGAAGGTGGGGCCTTGAGATGGCTGTCGGATACAGACCATCACATTCTTGCCGATGGCGCCCAGGCCCTGGGTCAGGCCGACGGACGTCGTCGTCTTGCCCTCTCCCAACGGCGTGGGTGTGATGGCTGTTACATCGATGTACTTGCCATTTGGCGCAGCCTTGAACCTCCGCAGAACATCCAGATCGACCTTGGCCTTGAACTTTCCGAAGAGATGCAGATCATCTTCAGTCAGGCCCACCGATGCAGCAATCGCGACGATGGGCTTCAGTTCCGCCGCCTGCGCGATCTCGATGTCGCTCGGTACAGCCTTTGAGGGCATTGACGTCATTACGATACCCCTCCTTTCATTAGAGAGATGTACAAGTATTGCGTACTGCGTATTGCGTATCTATGCGATGGGCGAAGGTCTCGGTCAAAGCCCTTCTCACCTGGGTCGGAGACCTTTGGCGATCCAGGGGCGTGAAACGTGAAGATTCCTACGCGAACCGGTCTTCACGTTTCGCGCCTGCGGCGTCGCGCCTGCCGGCGAAGGCGGCTGTCAGAATCCCTGGATTCTCGATGCGCCTTGATCCAGGCCATGCAGTGTTCATCGTGGCCCATGAGCAGATCAGCCGCCAGGATGGCTAGCTTTAGGTCGTCTTCGCACGGGTTGGTGATGGCTGCTGTCATGCCGCCGGCGATGATCATAGACAGAAAGTGGGCATTGATGGCGCCACGATTGGGCAGACCGAAGGAGACATTGCTGGCGCCACACACAGTGTTGACGCCTAGCTCCTCACGGACCAGCCGCACGATCTCAATCACCTTCCCTCCCGCACCCGGTACGGCGCCGACCGGCATGACCAGTGGGTCGACGAGTACGTCCTCTTTCGGGATGCCATGATCCATAGCGCGCTCGACGATCTTCCTGGCCGCCTTGAAGCGCTCCACCGGGTCCTGGGAAATGCCGGTTTCGTCGTGGGAGATGGCAATCACGGCTGCGCCGTGCTTCTTCACCAGCGGCAATACCGACTCCAGTCGCTCTTCCTCACCGGTGACCGAGTTCACTAACGCCTTGCCGTCATAGGCCTCCAGGCCGCTCTTGAGCGCCTCAACCACCGACGAGTCGATGGACAGCGGCACGTCGGTGACGGACTGGACGACTCGGATCGCCTCGGCCAGGATGGCCGGCTCATCAGCCATGGGGATGCCGGCGTTGACATCCAACATATGGGCGCCGGCCTCCACCTGGGCGATAGCGTCCGCTTCCACGCGGCTGAAATCGCCGGCAGCCATCTCCTTGGCCAATAACTTACGTCCCGTGGGATTGATTCGCTCGCCGATGATGGTGAACGGACGGTTGGGGCCGATGATGACGGTCTTGGTTTTTGAAGTGATGATTGTTTCCACAGTTGTCTCCTTGGGTACTGCGTCTTGCGTCTTACGTACTGCATATTACGTACTGCGTATTCCGTAACCCCATCCACGCAGTACGCAATACGCAGTACGCAGTACGCAATGCTCTATTCAATCCGCGCTGTGGTTGCACGCTGCCGCAACATCTCCAGCTCCCCCTCTGAAGCCCTCGGTACTTCCCGCTGCTTGCGGCGCGGCAGCAGGCCCGATTCTTCGATAATCTCCGCCACCAGTTCCTCCTGGCGGAACGCCATCACGTGCACGCCGGCCACGCCCTCAATCTCGCGAATCTGCTGGATGATCTCGACGCACACACGCTTGCCTTCGGCGCGCTTCTTCTCCTTGGGCGTCTTGCGCAGTCGATCGACGATCTCGTCGGGAATGACCACACCCGCCACTTTGGTACGCATGAACTCGGCGGCACGCTCGGAGCGCAGTGGACCAACCCCCACCAGGATGTACACCCGCTCATGCAAACCCATGTCACGCACCCGCTGCATGAATTGGCGAAAGCGCGGCACATCGAAGCAGTACTGGGTCTGGATGAAGTCGGCGCCGGCCTCGATCTTCTTCGCCAGACGATGGGGACGCCAATCGTAGGGCGGAGCAAAGGGGTTGGATGCTGCTCCCAGGAAGAGCTTCGGCGGCATGTCCAGCTTGCGACCGGAGAGAAACACGCCCTTGTCGCGCATGATCACCGCTGTGCGCAAGAGTTGAACCGAGTCGAAGTCGAAGACGCGCTTGGCTTGCGGCTGGTCGCCGGCTGTCACATCGTCGCCCGTCAGGCAGAGTACATTTCGTACCCCCATAGCGGCCGCGCCCAACAGATCGCCCTGGATGGCGATGCGGTTGCGGTCACGGCACGATACCTGCAGTACAGGCTCGTAGCCGGCGCGGGTCAACAACGCGCAGATTGCCACGCTGGACATGTGGACATTGGCCCCCGAAGCGTCGGTGGCATTGATCCCGTCGCACACCTCCGCCAGCACCAGCGCCGCGTCGTACACGGCCTGTGGATCAGCGCTGTCGGGCGGGTTCAGTTCGGCTGTGACCGCAAAGCGGCCAGAGCGCAGGACTCGCTCCAAGCGCGAGCCGGCCCGGATGTCGGTATTCAACTCCACCCTTTTGGCGTCTCCCGATCTGCGCCGGTGAGCATGTTCAACCAGGACGACGTGCCCTCGAGCTGCCGGTTGACCGGTGGCTGGACGATTGCCATCTCATGACCGTAGACTGGCATCCTCAGCGAGCGCTCGTAGGCCTGGGTCCAGACACATTTCATCTCCGGCTTGACTTCACAATGTCCGTTGGCGCGCACACCACCACACGGTCCGTTGCGCAGGTTTTTCGGACAGGTCATGGGGCAGGTCATGCCCGTCGAGTGCAGGATACACTGCCCGCACGTCCGGCAGTCGAACATCAGCTTCTTGCCCAGGTCCTCCGCCGGCCAGATGACCCGCTCAACCCGATCATAGCCCATCTGCGCGAACAGCGGGTCCAATTGTCGGAAGACCCGCTCCGTGATCTGGTACGCCACTTCCAACGCGCGGGGTTTGTCTTGGATCCAGGTTCTGATGCTCATCTTACGCCACCACCTGTTGTCTACGTTCGCCCATGAGCCGCTTCGCTGTTACGACGGCCCCCGCCGCATCGCGGCAATAGTCGGGGCCGATGCTCTCGGCGAAGGCCGCGTTGAGCGGGGCACCGCCCCCCAGCACGATCAGATCGCCCCGAATACCTTCATCCCCCAACGCCTGAATCACCACGCGCATGTAAAGCATAGTCGTTGTCAGCTCCGTTCCGGAATAGGGTGCGTCACGACGTCACTGGCCCTGGATTATGGGATCAAGCTGGTAGGTCTTCCGAACATCGGGGTTTGCCGGAATGAGCTCCACCCAGGAGTTACCAGGCTTCAAGGGCGCCGAGAATCTTGTCGGCTGGAATTCATTGGTGCGTTGCCAGGAACCGTCGATGACCACGCCATCTCGGGCAATTCTCACCACTCCCGATCCCCGCAGTTGGATGTCGATGGCTGTGCTGCCCAGACTGTCTTCCACGATGTCGGTTTTGCCGTGGACTGTGTAGAGCATGATCACGTTGGCCGCTGTGATCTGCTGCCCTGTGTTGGCGTCAATGTCCGGGGCGCCGCCGACGAATCGGCGATAGCGCCCGATGCCGGCGTCCCACTGCCAGACGACCGTCCCGTTGGGATACGCGATGGTGATTGAGGACGCCGGCGCTCCGCCAGGCGGCTGATCCGAAAAGGTCCAGGTTTCAAGCCCGATAGGTTGGTCCAGGCCCTTCCCCTGCAGGTACGCGCGCAGGCGCGGCAGCGTGGTGTAGAGGCGGGTCCGCCAGTCCCCCGGCCCGTAGGTGTATGGGGGCGAGTTGTAGAACTCGTCCAGATCAATAATCGGGGCCTGGGAGATGCGCAAGCGGATGGCATCACTGGCCCCCGAGTGGGCCAGCGCCCCCTGGTACTGCTGCGCCAGATCGATGCTGACCAGGCGCGCGCTACGCACCGGTCGGACATTTGGCGCGTCCTGGCTCCAGAAGATGGCCGTATAGCGGGTGACGCCCCAGCCGTCCATGATTTCTTCGTAGACGACATCCGCCTGGCTCAGCCCAGCCTGGACCGAACGCGCTGCCGGGTCGTTCCCCACCCGGACCAATACTGGCCGGCGTGCCAATGTGGCTTTGTCGGTCGGCAGTCCCGTCAGCGGGTTGATGCCGGGCACTGCGCCGGCCGGCAGTGGGGCCGGCATGGCCGGCGGCGGATCCATCGGCGCCGGCGCCGATTGAGCAACCGAGGTCGGTGCCGGCGTGGGGGTGGGCGGAATATTCTCGGCCACTGTGACGCCCTCAAGGTCGATGTCCGGCGCGGTTAGACTGGCAAATACCCAACCCTCAGTACCGTCGGAAGTGCTCACTTCCAGCCAATCCCCTTCGGCATTCCTGGCGATCACTGTCAACGAGTCACCTTGTTTCAATTCGCCGATGACGTCGTAGTTGGTGCCGGGGCCGGCGCGGAAGTTCAGCACCTCTACGTTGACGACGGCGTCCGCAGCCGGCGATGGCGTATCGGTGGGGGCTGGCGTGACCGTCGGCGGGGGTGGTGTGGCCGTAGGTGGCGCCGGCGTCGCCGTGGGGGGTGATGTCGCTGGCGGTGGGATCGGCGTGAAGGTCGGTCTGGGTGTCATCGTGGCCGGCCCGCGTGCAGGTTGCAAAGCCCCGGCTTGGGCGTTGGCGGGTGTCGGTGCGGTGGCAGACGGCGTTGTCCTGGAGCTGCAGCCGGCTGCTGCAAGGAGGAGCAAAGCAGCCGCGAGTTGAATGCGTCGGGGTAGGGGGGATTCTGTAGTCATGGTTTATCCCTGAATCATGCGCTGGACTGGAGGGTGACGTCACAACACCGGTCGCCGGGCGCTGGCCATTCTGATGAACGAACCATTAGCTGGCGGCGACCGGCGTCTGCGTGTGTGGCTTCATCGTGGCCCAGTCTCAGTTGTCGAGTTGGCGGATGGTTGCCAGAAGGGCTGCGTTGACCGTCTTGATGTCCCCCTGGCCGTCAATCTCGTGCAGCAAGCCGGCCTCGCGATAGTAGTCGATGAGCGGGGCTGTCTGCTCAAAGTAGACCTTCAGGCGGTTCCGAACGGTCGCCGGCTGGTCATCGTCCCGCTGGTACAGATCGCCGCCACAGTTTTCGCAGACACCTTCCTGTTCCGGCGGGCTGAAGTCTACGTGATACGGCGTTTGGCAATCGCGGCAGATGCGTCGCCCGGATAGCCGGCGCACCAGATCATCTTCGCTGACGTCGATAGACAGCACGCCATCCAGTTTGCGCCCCATCTCTTGCAGCATCTCCGAGAGCGCCTCGGCCTGAGGGATCGTGCGCGGGAATCCATCCAGGATGACGCCGTTGGCGCAATCTGGCCGTTCCAGGCGGTCGCGTACCATGGCGATGGTCACGTCGTCCGGCACCAGATCGCCACGATCCATGTATGTCTTGGCCAGAAGTCCAAGCTCAGTTTCGTTCTTGAGGTTGTAGCGGAACAGGTCACCGCTGGCGACGTGGGGGGCGTCCAGTTCCTGTTGCAGAAGGTCGGCCTGCGTGCCCTTGCCGGCACCCGGCGGTCCGAGTAGGATGATGTTCATGAAGCTGCCTCCGGTTTGCTAGTTCGCTAGCCCCCCGCTGCCGGCGGTTGAAACCGCGCCTACGGCTGCGAAGTCGGCCTTCGCCGACTAGAAGCCCAACCGGCGAAGGCCGGTTTCGCAAGCGTTGCCGCGAATTCATTCGCCGGGAGCGAGGTGGCTGAGTAGTTACCATCAGAGTTTGGTGGATAGCCGGATTATAGAGCCGGAACGCAAACTTGTCAACGTGCTCCGAACCCGGCTACAACGGATTACCCACGAAATTGCCTGTGGGATGTGCTATACTTTGTAAGAATCGTTTTTGTGCTGTATGCATCCGAAAGGAGACTCGTGTGAAAGGTCGCAACATTCTGTCAGGGCTCATCTTGCTCGTCGCTGTGGCGTTGATGGGCTGCAGCCAGTTGCCCACTCAACTGGTGCCGGCGGCGCCGGCCGGCCAGTCAGTCCAAGGGGAGGAAGTTGCCAGAAGTGGGGTTCGTCTGTTCAGTGATCCCCAGAAAACGAACCTTGCCTTCGAGATCCAGAACGGTCGGGTCTATCAGGGTTCGGTTTCCCAGGGGCAGACCATTCTGTTCTTCAACGGTCAGCGGGTGTACCGGGGCGCTAACACCACCGGTGAAATTCTGTTCACGGTCAGCGGTAATCGCATCTTTGTCGGCGCGAACACGACGGGACCGATCGCCTACACCGTGCAGAATGGTCGGGTATTCGAAGGAACCGACAAGGGCCCGATCATCTACACAATTCGCGGCGATCGCCTGTTCCAGGGCCCCAATACAACGGGCGCTATCGTGTTCGAGGCGAACGCGAATCTGACGGGAACGATCCAGTTCTTGTTGCCTATTCTTGCTGACAGGCGCTTCTAGTCCGTCAGACCCTAAAGGTTTCCAAAACCTTTAGGGTCTATCCTACCGATCTATTTGATCTGACGAGCGGCCAACGCACAGCGTTGGTCGCTCGTTCTTTTTCGTCCGGACATGCTTCCCCGGAAGTGTGCGCTATTCGATGAACATCGCGTCCCCGAAGCTGTAGAAGCGGTAGTTCTTCTCGGTGGCTTCGCGATAGGCGCGCAAGATCAGGTCCTTGCCGGCGAAGGCACTTACCAGCATCAACAGACTCGAGCGCGGCAGATGGAAGTTGGTGATAAGGGCGTCCACGGCCTGGAACTGATAACCGGGGTAGATGAACAGATCTGTCCAACCGGAGAAGGCCACGATTTGGGAATTGACAATTGACAATTGACAATTGACGATTGACGATTGACCAGCGGTTTCGAGGACGCGGACGGCGGTGGTGCCAATGGCGATGATCCGACCGCCGGCCTGCCGCGTCCGGTTGATGGCTTCGGCCGTCTCGGTCGGCAGTATGGCGTATTCGCTGTGCATCTGGTGATCCTCAATCTGCTCGGTCTGCACGGGGCGAAACGTGTCCAGGCCGATGTGCAGGGTGACGAACGCGAACTCGACGCCTCGCGCCTGAATCTCGTTGATGAGTTCGGGGGTGAAGTGGAGGCCGGCGGTCGGGGCAGCCACGGAGCCTTGCACTCGCGCGTAGACAGTCTGATACCGCTCGCTGTCCGTCAGCGGCTCGTGGATGTACGGCGGCAACGGCGTTTCCCCCAGCGCTTCGAGATGCGGCGTGATCGGCTGGTCGAACTCGATCAATCGCCCCCCGCCTGGTGTGATTTCCAACACTTCACCCACGATTGGCTCTGTGATCTGCTGGGGCCATAGATGGCTGGATGGC
>JBHHXF010000126.1:0-8647 GCA_046756905.1 Anaerolineae bacterium
GATTACTGTTCACTGATTACTGATCACTGGCAATTGTACGCTTCTGGCTATGCCATGTCAACTACGTGCCAGTGGTTCTAGCTGCCGGCCCAACGCAGGTTTGGGTGCCGGGCAGCAGTCACTTCATCCAGACGTGAGACCGGTGCATGGTGGGGCGCTTCCGTGACGATTTCTGGTGTCTCAGCCGCCTCACGTGCGATCTGAAGCAATACATCTACAAAACTATCCAACGTTTCCTTGCTCTCGGTCTCCGTTGGCTCAATCATGAGCGCTTCGTGAACAATCAGCGGGAAGTAGATTGTTGGGGCGTGGAACCCGAAGTCCAGCAGTCGCTTGGCGATGTCGAGGGTTCGGGCGCCTTGCTTGGCCTGACGTTTGCCGCTGAGTACGACTTCGTGCATGCACGACCGATCGTAGGGCAGATCGTAGGCATCCCGCAGCCGGGTCAGGAGGTAGTTGGCGTTCAGCACGGCATTGCGGCTCATGGAATCCAGGCCGGCCCGCCCTTGCTGCCGGATATAGGTGTATCCGCGCACCATGTTAGCGAAGTTGCCGTAGAATGCGCGTACGCGCCCGATGCTGAGCGAGCGGTCGTAGTCCAGGTAGTATCCCTCGGCATTTCGGGCGACGACCGGAACGGGCAGGAAGGGGGTGAGCGCTTCGGATACGGCCGTCGCGCCGGCGCCCGGTCCCCCACCACCGTGCGGCGTGGAGAATGTCTTGTGCAGGTTGTAGTGAAGCACGTCGCAGCCGAGATCACCCGGCCTGGCAACTCCCACCAGCGCGTTCATGTTGGCGCCGTCGCAGTAGACCAACCCGCCGGCCTGGTGAACCATCTCTGTGATCTCCAGGATGTGTTCCTCGAACAGGCCAAGGGTGCTAGGATTGGTCAGCATGAGGCCGGCCACCTCGTCGCTCAACGCCGCCTCGATGGCCGCCGGGTCCATGTTGCCCCGCTCATCCGAGGGGATCTCGATCACCTGGTAGCCACACATCGCTGCTGTAGCTGGGTTGGTGCCGTGGGCAGAATCAGGGACGAGGACATACTTGCGGTCGGCATCTCTGTTGTGAGTATGGTAGGCCCAGATGATGAGCATGCCGGTGAACTCGCCGTGGGCGCCGGCGGCGGGTTCCAGTGTGACGCCAGGTAGGCCGGCGATCTCCCCCAGCACCTCCTGCAACTCGTACATCAGTTGCAGCGCACCTTGGACAGTTGACTCGTCCTGGTAGGGATGCAGCCACGCAAAGCCGGGCAAACGAGCGGTCTCCTCGTTGATCCGGGGATTGTACTTCATGGTACACGACCCCAGGGGATAGAAGTTCGTGTCGACGCTGAAGTTCAACTGCGACAGCCGGGTGAAGTGCCGGACCACATCGAGCTCGCTGACATCGGGTAGCGGTAGCTCGTCGCGGACATAGCCGGCCGGCAGCGGAGCCTCAGGCACATCCAGCTCCGGCAGGTAGTCGTTCACCCGTCCCGGCCTGCCGAGTTCAAACAGCAATGGTTCAAGAATCTTATCACGGTCCATCAGTCAGACTCCTTTGTCTCTCAGATCAGAACTGGCCGGGACGACGTGAAACGTGATGCGTGAAACGTGGTGATGACTTCGTTTGATCCAGGTTCTCACGTTTCACGTTTTGCGTTTCACGCTGCCATTCCCGCCGTGCCTCAGCTATCATCTCTTCGATCTCGTCGTGTGTGTATTGAGCAACCAGCTCATCCCATTCCCGAGCCAGGTGTTCCACACGATCGAATTCAGCGAACTGCTCTTTGGGAAGTAAGGCGATATCGCCGATTATGACACCGTTGAACCAACCTTTCCGCATACCAGCCAGGACGATTTCATGCGTTGTCTTGAACTTTTCGGCAACTTTCTCGCTCGTATAGTATTCATCCAGGTGGGTCGCAAGTGCCAGCAGAGTCACAAGGGCCGACGCATCATCCTCGCGGTCCTCGGTCTTCAACTCCTCGCTGAGACGTTTGATGCGCTCAACGTCGATTGTTTCAAGCTCCCTAGTCTTGATCATCGATCTCCAATCTCCAATACCCAATACCGAATATCCAACTTGATCACCAAAGCCGCCGGGTCACGGACCTGGCTAGAGCAAAAGTTAGCAGCATTGTGCTACAACCTCTCCAACACCCGCTGCGCTGCCTCCAGGCCAGCGCCCAGGTCGAACTCATAGCCGCTGCGCTGCAAGCCGCGCTCCACCGCCCCCACCGTGGCCAGGAGGTCGCCGGCCGACACCGCGCCCATGTGACCCACACGGAAATACCGGCTGGCAATTTGGGGCAGCAGGCCGCCGGCGACGACCACGCCGTCGTTGCGAATCTTGCCCAGCATGTTGCTGTCCACGCCGTCGGGGTAGTATACGGCCGAAATGGTCGGCGCGCGGAGGTCCGGGCTGGTGGGGAGTTGTCGCAATCCCAGCGCTTCCATGGCGGCCTGGAACGCCCGGGCTATGAGGCGATGGCGGCGGAAGCGCGCCTCCATGCCTTCCGCCAGAATGAGTCTGAGGCTGGCCTGCAACGCCAGAACATGGTTGACCGGCGGCGTGGCGAAGTAGCTGGGCCGGCGGGCCTGGTAGGCTTGCATGATGGGAAGCCAATTCGCGAAGTCCGCGTAGTAGTTTTGGACTTCCACCTTACGCGCTGCGAAGGCTTCCATCGCTTTCGGGCTCATCATTGCCAGGGCCAAACCTGGCGGCACACCTATGGCCTTTTGGGATGCAGTCACGCAGACATCCACTCCCCATTCCGTCTGTCGAAACTCGGCGCCGGCTGTCGCACAGACACCATCCACCACGCTGAGAGCGCCGTACTCCTGCGCCAAAGCGGCCAGTTCTTCCACGTCAGCAAGCACACCGGTGGACGTGTCCACGTGCGTGACGGTCATCAGCTTGGGCCGAGTGGTATCGAGCGCTTGCTCTACCGTGTCGCCGGAAGGCTCGCTGCCCGGCTCGGCCCGAATGACGGTCACGTCCGCGCCATAGCGTTCCAGAATGTCGGCAAACCGGTCACTGAAGTAGCCGGTGCTGACCACCACCGCGTTGTCGCCGGGTTCCACGAGATTGGCAGCCGCAATGTCCATGGCCAGTGTGCCCGAGCCGGCGATCACAAACGGCTGGCCATCCTCGCTCAAGAAGACGTCTCGCAGACTGTCGAGGGCATCGCCAAAAGCCTCCACGAATTCCGGCGAGACATGGCTGGGGGTTGGCCGGCCCATGGCGCGCAGCACGGCCGGCTCGAACTCAATCGGGCCAGGGATCATCAGGAGATAGCGCTCACTCATAAAGTTGCCTCCCGGTGGGTCAGTGGTTAGTGGTCAGTGGTTAGTGGTCAGTGGTTAGTGATCACTGTTCACTGATTACTGGTTACTGTTCACTGATGTGTGACAGGGCATCAACAAGGTTGTCGATCTGATCGCGGGTGTTCATCTCGGTCACGCAGAAGAGCATGGCATCGGCCAGATCGTTGTAGCGATCACCCAGGTCGTAGCCGCCGATGATGTCGTGCTCGCGCAGCGCTGCGTTCACCTCTTGTGGCGGGGCCGGCGTCCGCACGGCAAACTCGTGGAAGAAGGGCCCGCTGAAGACGCGCTCATAGCCGCTTAGTGATGCGATACGATCGGCGGCATAGTGCGCCTTGTGGTAGCACAGCTCGGCCGCGCGCTGAAGCCCCGAGCTTCCCATGGCGGCCAGATACACCGTCACGGCCAGGGCGACCAGAGCTTCGTTCGTGCAGATGTTGGAGGTCGCCTTCTCACGCCGGATGTGCTGCTCGCGTGCCTGAAGGGTCATGACGAAGGCGCGCCGGCCATCGTGGTCCGTCGTCTGACCGATGAGCCGGCCGGGCATCTGGCGCATGTACTTCTTGCGCGTGGCAAACAGCCCCAGATACGGCCCGCCAAATTCCAGGGGCACGCCCAGCGGCTGCCCCTCTCCGACAACGATGTCGGCGCCATAGCTTCCGGGCGGCTTGAGCAGACCCAGCGCGATGGGGTTGACCACTGCGATCAGCAGCGCGCCAACTGCATGCGCCAGGTCAACCATAGTTGCCAGGTCCTCAATACCGCCAAAGAAGTTGGGATAGCTGACGACTAGACAGGCCGTATCCTGATCCAATAGTGCCTCGACGCTGGTCGGATCGGTCAGGCCGGAAGTGGAGTCATACGCTGCCTCCTCCACCGGCATGTTTAACCCCTGCACGTAGGTGCGAACAACGTCCAGGTATTCCGGGTGAACAGCATTCGAGAGAACCAACCCGTCTCGACGCGTGGTGCGCGCCGCCATCAGCACAGCCTCGGCCAATGCGCTGGCCCCGTCGTACATGGAGGCGTTTACCACGTCCATGTCGGCCAGCATAGCAATCAGGGACTGGAATTCGTAGATCGAGGTCAACATGCCCTGACTTACTTCGGGTTGGTACGGCGTATAGGCTGTGAAGAACTCGCCGCGCCGCATTATCGTATCGACCACGGCCGGCACGTAGTGATAGTACGCGCCGGCGCCCAGGAAATTGGCCTGCTGGGTCAGGTTCAGGTTTCTGGCGGCCAGATCTTGCAGCAGCTTCCCGACCTCAAGTTCCGACATTCCTGCCGGCAGGTCTAGCTCAGGGAAGCGCACTTGCTCTGGGATGACGTCGAACAGGTCTTCGACCTTACTAATGCCAATGGCGTCTAGCATCGCTTGCTGATCTTGATCTGTATTCGGAATGTAGGTCATGGTTGTTCTCCTTACGATCACTCGATTGCCGGCCCCTGTTTTGGGCGAATGTCTCCGACCGAGTCCCCTCCCGACCTGGTCAGGAGACCTGGCTGAGCAAAAGGCTACCCTTGATCAATTAGTCATCCTCGTAAAGCGCGAGCTGGTTGGCCCACTCATCGCGATGGATCTCCATCTGGATTTCGTCGTGATCACCCCGTTCCAGTGAGAACTTGCGGTTCTGACCAGTACGGCGAAAGCCACATTTCTCGAAAGAGCGTTGGGCACGGAGATTCTCGGCGTATGTGTTGAGGTAGATGCGCTGCAGATCAGTTTCATGGAACACATGGTCGATGAGGGCCTGGATGGCATCCGTGCCGTAGCCCTGGCCCCAGTACGCCTTTTCACCGATGAGAATTCCGAGCTCAGCTTCCTTACGGCGGTAGTCGATGTTGAAATACCCCAGCCGGCCAATGAACTCACCGGTCTCGGTAAGGAGGCCAAAGCTCCGGCTGTGCCTGTCTTGGCGACGTAGCTCGCGCTGGAATGCCTCCTTGAAATCCTCAAATGACATTAAGAGCATTGAGCCTCCACTCCACCGCAGCACATCCTCGTCGCGGCTCCACTGATACATCCGGTAGAGTTCTTCTTCTGTGAAACCTGCCCCATACGGTCGCAGAGCGACTCGCTTCCCACGAATCAGTTTTCTTTCAACAACCATTTCACCGCTTGCCTGCGTGCGTCTCTTGGATGGGCGAAGGTCTCCTGACCGAGCCCGATTCACCCCTTCGTCAGGCTCAGACAGGCCCTTCGGCGATCAAAGGGGATTACCGCTTGCGTTTGTAGAAGGGTCGCTTGACTACCTCTGCTGCCACGGGCCGGCCTCGAACAAGGACGTCAATTCCCGTGCCGGGCGCCGTTAAATCGGGTGTGACGAAGCCCATGCCGATGGCTTGCTCCAGGTAGGGCGCATAGCTCCCACTCGTTACCTGACCAACCGGCTGACCGTTGTGCTGGATCTCGTATCCCTGGCGGCCAATGCCGCGACCGACGAGCTTGAATCCAACAAGCTGTCGGCTGAGGCCCTGTTCCCTGGCTTTTATCAGCGCGTCTCGCCCCAAGAAGTCAGGCTTATCCAGTTTCACGAAGTGGCCAAGGCCGGCTTCCAGGGGGTTGGTTTTTTCGTCCAGCTCGTGTCCGTACAGGGGCATGGCTGCTTCCAGCCGCAAGGTGTCGCGCGCCCCGAGGCCGGCCGGCACAAGCCCGCTGTCCTGGCCAGCTTCGAGCAACGTGTCCCACAGCTTGCTGACCTGGCCGGCGTCAACTAAAATCTCGAATCCATCCTCGCCGGTGTAACCGGTTCTGGAGATCAGGCTGGGGATGCCGGCTACCTCGCCGCGCACAGCATGGTAGTATCGAATTTTGGATAGGTTGGTGTTGGTCAGAGGCTGGAGAATAGCCTGGGCTTCGGGGCCTTGGAGGGCGAGCAGGCCACTTATGTCCGAGATGTTGACTGCGTCTGCGTCGGCCGTAGTGTGATCAGCCACCCATGCGTAGTCCTTATCGGCGTTCGAGGCGTTGACGATGAGCAGGTATTCTTCCTCGTCGAGGCGGTAGGCAATCAGGTCATCGATGACACCACCATCGGGCCGACATATCAGCGTGTACTGGGCCTGGCCCGCGGTGAGGTTCGCCGGGTCATTGGTGAGTATGTGGCGCAACGAGGGCAACGCGCCGGCACCCGTGACCCGAATTTCCCCCATGTGACAGACATCGAACAACCCCGCCCGCTGACGCACTGCCCGGTGCTCATCCAGGATGCCAGTATATTGGACCGGCATTTCCCAGCCGCCGAACTCGACCAATCTCGCGCCAAGTGCCTGGTGCTGCTCGTAGAGCGGAGTTCGCTTGAGGGCCATGATTCACTCCTTTGGGAATGCAAGTTGGGAAGCTGAAATGGGAAAGACCAGACCTGAGACTGATCGAACCTGACACGAACCCGCCAACGGTTAGGGGTGGGGACCGCTGCCAACCCGCGCCGGCGCGCCGATTCATGCGCTGTTCCAATCCTGGCCCGGCTCTCTTCATTGTACCCGCCCTGCCGCAAAAAGTCAACCTTTGCGGAAGAGGCAAGGCTGCTCACCTCGCCATGAGCCGGGCCGTGAGTATAACCAGAGCCACGATGCCTAGCAAGGCGACAGCCGTGATTGCCCACTCTCTGAGTGGCGACGCGGGATTGGATTCGGCATCCACGTTGCCCTGGGGCAAAGCCGGCGGCGCGTCAGTTACCGCCGTCGCAGTGGGTGCAGACTCGACGCCACGCTCGACGGGCGGACGCGGCGAACCTGAAACTGTCACGGTCGCGCCCTGGCTGGCGGCCGCTATGCGCCCACCGCCGATGTCAATCACCTGCACGTTGCCAAGTCCCAAAGGGGTTTGCCCGCCGCCCAGGGCTTTCAGGGTGACGGTGGCGAGGGCGCCGCTGCCGTCGGGGCCGGCGCTGTCTCCAAAGCTGAATGCGCCGTACACAGCCTTGCCGGCTTCGAGTCTGGGACCCAGTGGGTTGACGCTGCGCCCGGTGCTGCCGGGAAAATCACCAAGCGAGATACTCTCCACCTCGACGATGGCGGGGTCGTACGTGAGATCAAACTGAAACGCGCCCAGGTTGACCACGTCGTGAATCTCGATGACGATTTGTACGCTGCTGCCGGCGTCGACTTGGATGCTAGCCGGCTCGATGCGGACCGCCGGCTCGGGGGGCTGCGACCAAGCCGGCGAGACTAACATTGCCATGACCATGATTGCGAAGGCCAACACGCTGAGAAGCTGAATCGTTTTCATGCGAAGCAAAGTTTACTCCCTCGTGGGTGCGGTGTCAAGAAACTGTTTGCAGCATGTGCACAAGGGCGAGGCCGACTGCCGACGTTTGCACAAAAGAAGGGACCCCGGAAGCTGTTCCATCCGGGGTCCCCGAACTGTCGTACTCTGCTCCGACTTAGCGGGCGGCAAAGGGCAAGTGGATCAGGAAGATCTGTCGGATCGTGTTGCCCTCCCACTCGGCGGTCAAGTGGCGACCACGGTGGTCGGCCAGGAGCGCTTTCTGGATGGTGAAGGCCGGCGATGCCAGGGCGGGCTGAGATCCAACCGGCTCGAAGAGAATCGTGGCCACGGTTCCGCTGCCATCAATCGGTTCAGCCGGATTGAGGAGCGAGGCAGCGAACGAAATCGTGCCGACTCCGGTCTGTTCGTCTACCGTGACCTGGTTCTGCGCTGGGAAGTATGGCAGGCCGGCAAACAGTGGCCCGACTTCGATCTGAAGACCGGGACGATCTGGATCGGCGTCAGCGATGCTCACAGCCGTCGTATCGAAGGTGATCGTCACATCGACACCGTACAGGTTATGGGCGTTCTCCACACGAAGGTCTAATCGGTCGGCTGTCGTGTGGAGGCTGGCGCCAGGCTGGCGCATGGCCGGCTGGTAGTCGCTGCCGGCAGAAGTTGTCAAGGGTGGCGGCGATGGCCAGCCTGATGGCCCAGTCATGCCGTAGTTCACACCCACCAACACCAGGTCGAACAGGTCGACGCAGCCGGTCTCATTGATGTCTGCCTCAGGGGTGGTGTCGTAGACCGGATCGCCGGCACAGGTGTTAAAGGCAGCCGCCACCAGCACCAGGTCGAACAGATTGATGTCCTTGTCGTTATTCGCGTCTCCTCCGAGCAACCATGTCTCTGGCATGGTTATGGGCGTATCTGCCTGGCATTGCACGGAGTTGTCCTGAGCAGACAGGTAGCCGTTATGGCTTGCTGTCAAAATGTAGTCACCGACAGGCAGGTTGGAGAGTGCGAATAAGCCATCGCTGCCCGTGGTTGTTGTCACCTCGACAGGCCCGCTTGCCTTGATAGAAATGCCGGTGTGGTCGATGCGACCCTGCATGAAGACGTT
>JBHHXF010000127.1:0-8559 GCA_046756905.1 Anaerolineae bacterium
TGCCAGCAGCAGATCGCCGGCCACGGCGCCGGCGCTCCCCAGCTCCGCGCCTACAAGCTGGCCGGCCAACCCGTGCAGATAGCAGCCGGCAACGGCCGCGTCGTAGGCCGGCAGCCCCTGGGCCAGCATCCCCACGATGGTTCCCGCCAGCACGTCACCGGTGCCGGCGGTGGCCAGAGCCGGCTCGGCGAAGGGGTTGATGGTCACTCGCCCGTCCGGCGCGGCGATGAGGCTGTACGCCCCCTTCAGCACTACCACCTGTCCCCATTCCTCGGCCGCTTCTCTGGCGGCTGCAATCCGGTCAGCCTGAATGTCGGCGATCTCAACACCACGCAAGCGGGCCATTTCACCGGGGTGTGGTGTCAGAATCGCTTGCTCAACGCGCAGGCTCTTCCACCAGTCGTCGATTCCGGCCAGGTTGTTCAGGCCATCGGCGTCGATGACCGCCGGCGGCAGTGGGGCTTCGGCTGCTTCTTTCACGGCGCTCGCTTCCTCGGCCACGGGCCTGGCGAAACCGATGTGTGCGTGCCGGCGATGCTCAGCCGTCTCGCGCAGCAGAAACGCCTCCACGAACTCCGCGGTTGGCTCTTCCTGAGTCAGCCCACACCCGATGAGGAGCGCATTGTAATCGCCGATCTTCTCGCGCAGCACCTTGACGGCGTCGGGCGCGATGACCCCCATGTCGTGCGGCAGGACGAGGTAGGTGGCCTCGGCAAGCGTAGCGGCGACGATGGGGTAGACAGGGCCAGGCAGGGCGGCTGTCACCAGCCCCGCGCCAACACGGGTGGCTGCGGCCGCCGCCAGGTAGGCCGCGCCGGTGTAGTTGACCGAGCCGGCCACGACCAGCGCACTCCCAAAGGTCCCCTTGTGAGCATGGAGAGGTCGCGCCGGCAGGAGTTCACGCACCATCTCAGCCGTCGTCACCTCCAGCTCAACGCCGGCGGCGAGCTCGGCCGGGATGTCGATGTCATCGACGACCAGCTCGCCTACGTGAGCCGCGCCGGGGAAGAGGAACTGGCCCTGTTTGGGGAGCCCGAACGTCACCGTCAGGTCAGCCGGCACGGTAGTCGGGTCGCTGTGGCCCGTATCGCTGTTGATGCCGGTCGGGATGTCCACAGCGACGACCCACGGCGGATCGCTGCGTCCAGCAATCATCTCGGCGACAACGCCTAGCAGCTCTGCCAGCGTACCACCAATGGAGCGCGTCAACCCGGTCCCCAGCAAGGCATCGATGACGACATCCGCCTCATTGAGCCACTGGCGCAGCGTGGCGAACTCCTCGTCTTCGTCAGCACGCACGACCGGTATGTCACGCTCCGCTACGGCGTCGAAGTTGTGATCGTCGGTGGTATCTCGCTTCCACAGGTAGACAAAGACCTGGTTTTCCAGGTCATGCAAATGGCGGCCGACCACCAGACCGTCGCCGCCGTTGTTGCCCGGCCCGGTTAGGATCACGACTCGCCCACCCTTCATCTCGCGGCGGGCGAGCATGGCGTCAACCACGGCCTGGCCGGCGTTCTCCATCATCTGGTCATAGGTCAGCCCGGAGGCATCGGCCTGCTTCTCAATTTTACCCATATCTGCGGCTGTGACGACTTTCACGGCTACATCCTCCACGTTTACAGCAAGCCCGTCATCCCGTTGAACTGCTCGATTAGCGCATCAATCTCCTCGACCTGGCGGTGGATGCTGCTCCAGTAGTCACGGTCGTACCACTGGGCCTGAATCTCGTCGTAGGTCTTGCCCTGCTGCTCAACCCAGGTGAAGTACTTCAGGTTGTGGATACGCCGGCGATCCCAGTAGCCCAGTTCCTCCACATAGTCCGTCGTGCAGCCCAGCAGGTAGCGGTGGTAGTCTGCCGCTGCGTCCAGCTCTGTGTATTCGCCGTGCTCCGCGTGCAGCTCCTCCAGCCGGCTCTGGTACAACTCCATGGAGTCGGTGAAGACGGTCAGCACGATGTCCTGCTCGCCCAGTTCGTACCACTTGGCAAACTTGATCGAAGAGAGCACGTTGGCAATGCTGGAGATGCCCAGCAGGTCCAGTTGATCTACCAACGCCGCCGGCACCCCTTGGCGGACCAGGTAGGCGCGGCCAGCCGGCTCGTTGAACAGCCGCACCAGGCTCACACATGCCTCGTCGTCGATACCCATCACCAAATCGGTGTTCTTGATGTTGTGGATCCAGGGGACATGCTTGTCGCCGATACCCTCGATGCGGTGCCCGCCGAAGCCGTTGATGAGCAGCGTGGGGCACTGGAGCGCCTCGCTGGCGGCCACCTTGCTGGTGGGGAAGACCTCTTTCATGTAGTCGCCGCAGCCGATGGTGCCGGCGGACCCCGTCGTCAGCACCACACCGCGATACTGGTCGCGGGGCCCCATCTCCCGCTCCAGGACTTCCTCCATCGCGTGGCCGGTGACCTCGTAGTGCCACAGATGGTTGCCGAACTCGTCGAACTGGTTGAAGATTACGATGTCGTCGCCGCGCGTCTCCATCAGTTCCCAGCACTTGTCGAAGATCTCCTTGACGTTGCTCTCGCCACCGGGCGTGGTGATGACCTCGCCGGCGATCTGGGAGAGCCACTCGAATCGCTCACGGCTCATCTCTTCGGGTAGAATGGCGATGGAGTGACAGCCCATCAGGGCCGAATCGTAGGCCCCGCCACGACAGTAGTTACCGGTGGAGGGCCAGGCCGCCATCTGGGAGGTGGGGTCAAACTGACCGGTGACCAGGCGTGGCACCAGGCAGCCGAAAGCAGCACCCACCTTGTGAGCGCCGGTGGGAAACCACTTGCCGACCAGGGCGATGATGCGGGCATCCACGCCGGTCAGTTCCCTGGGCAGCTCCAGATAGTTGACGCCGCCGTAGCCACCGCCGTCGGCGACCGGCTCATTCTTCCAGGTGATGCGGAACAGGTTGACGGGGTCCACGTCCCACAGGCCGGCGTTCCTCAACCTGGCCTTGACGCCGCCCGGAATCTGCTGTGGGTTCTTTTGCTGGGCGAACGTCGGAACAATGATATTTCGTTCCCTGGCGCGCTGTACAGCCCGCGACAGCGCTTCTGGGCGAATGGACAGATCAATCATTCTCTTGTCTCCGTTCCTGGCGATTCTGCCAGATTGTGCATCCAATGCCGGCCACCACTGAGATGATAAAAAGAGGCCAGGCCAGCCACAGATAAGGCTCCCACGCCTGGAGCAGCACAGCGGATGCTATGTTGCCCAAAACGCCACCCAACCCATAGATTAGATCGATCAGTACCAGGATCGCGATAGTGGTGCGATTGTTGGATATGGTGAGGACCTGCGCTGTAATTCCAAACTGGCCACATTCTACCATAACGCCTGCCGGCCGGCAAGCGCCACGGAGGGATGTTCACAATAAGTAGGGGCGAGGCAAGTCGGAGAGCAGGTCAAAGGGGTGCCGGCTCCTCTCGCACACGCAGCAGTTCACCCACCCCTCTCACGGGAGGTGGATGCTGGCTGCTCTGGGGAAGTCGTGTGCCTGGCCGGCGGGTGAGCGGAGCTAGTTCAGGCTGCGGACGACCGCGATCACCTTGCCCTGAATCTCAACGTTTTCGGGATCGACGTAGATGGGGTCCATGGTCGGGTTGGCCGGCTGCAAGCGAACTCGGTCGCCCTCGTGGAAGAAGCGCTTCAGCGTCGTAGACTCTTCGTTCTTCAGCCAGACGGCGACCATCTCGCCGTTGCCGGCCGTCTCCTCGTGGCGCATGATAACCAGATCGCCATCGTTGATCAGAGCATCGATCATGGAGTTGCCTTTGACTTCCAGCGCGTACAGGCCACGCTCATCCTTGCAGATGTCTCGCGTCAGTTGAATCATCTCGTTGCTGTACGGCGTGACGCTGTCGTCCAGGACAGGGATAGGCTCGCCGGCTGCAATGACGCCCATGCGCGGCACCGAAACCAAACCCTGGGACATCCAGTCAACGCCGTCCGCGAGCTTGAGACCTCGGGAAACCTCACGATCCCGCTGGATGAGGCCGGCCTCCTCAAGCTTGTTCAGGTTGTAGTTGACGACAGACGTCGAGGTTATGTCAAGAGCGCCGCCAATCTCCCGAATGGTGGGTGGATAGTGATGCTCGCGGGAGAACTGGCGGATGAAATGGTATATTCGCTGCTGGCGATCCGACAATCCCTCAAGGCGCTCGCTGATATACGTCATTGTTTCTCTCCTTGATCATACTTGATATACCAACTTGACGCTATTATACCACGAACACGTGTTCTATGTCAAGCCGGATTAGAAAATGCGTTCGGAACATCTGAGCGACTGTATTTCACGAACGTACTAAATTTGACAATCTTTTAAGTCTACGTTATACTACGTTCTGTCAACCGAGCGCCCTGATTCTTCGCGGCCGAGGGATCGGGGCCTCAGAATGTCTGGGTAGAGGTTCCAATGGAACGTGTGGTAGGGGAGGGATCTGTTCCTCATGGAAGGGCCGACGAGATGAAGGTTTTGACCATCAGCGACAGGGTGGTCAACCGAATTTACAACGAAAGAGTGAGAGAGCGTTTCGCCGACGTTGAACTGGTCCTATCCTGTGGCGACCTCCCGTTCTACTATCTGGAGTACGTGGTCACGATGTTGAACGTTCCCCTTTACTACGTGCTGGGGAACCACTGCCCACCGGTGCGGGGCGATTTTGCCGGCATCAAGGTCAAGCCGGCGCCCGGCGGCGTAAATCTCGATGGCCGAGTCGTCAATCATCATGGTCTGATCCTGGCCGGCCTGGAGGGGTCTATCCGGTACAACCAGCGCCCATATCATCAGTACACTCAGGGCGAGATGCGACGCAAGGTTTTTGGACTCATCCCTCATCTCCTCATCCAACGCTTGCGTCACGGGCGGTATCTGGACATCCTGCTGACTCACTCTCCGCCGCTGGGGATCCATGACGGTCGAGACCCCGCGCATCAAGGGTTCCGCGTGTTCCGCTGGTTCATGGATGTGTTCCGGCCGCGGTATTTGATTCACGGCCATCAGCATGTCTATGACCCTAGAGAGGCGACCGAAAGCCGGTACCACGATACGTGGGTGATCAATGCTTACGGCTACAAGGTGCTGGAGATTCAGCCGGCCACGACGGGCCAGGGCAGGCCGGCTGTCGCCTACGACTGAGCACGAGGCCGGCAGGTACCAGGAGAGGATTTATGCGCAAGCTAAGATTCATACAGGCGGAAGTGTTTACGGAATCCCCGTTCGGCGGCAACCCGGTGGTTGTCGTGCCCGACGCCGCCGCGCTCTCGTGGGAGGAGATGCAGGAGGTAGCCCGCGGAATGGCGCCCGTGGAAACGGCGTTCGTCACCTTTCCCGAAAGCGACGACGCAGACTTCTGCGTTCGTTTCTTCACACCCCGCACACGTGTACGGTTCTCTGGACATCCGGCTCTGGGGACGGCGTATGTCCTGGCCAAAGAGGGGCGTTTTGACCTGGCGGAACCGCTCACCCCGGTGGTTGCCGAAACAGACATCGGCCTCCTCCAAATCGATCTGTTCGTCGATGGCGACGACATCGGTCGAGTTGTTGTGAACGAGCAGCCGCCGGCATTTGGTGAACCGTTTCAGGCTCTGGGGGCGGTAGCAGCCGGCCTCAACATCTCCATCGATGCCCTTTTGGAGGTCGCCCTGCCCATGCAGCGCGTCTCGACCGGTATGCCAACATTGATCGTGCCGCTGAATACGCTGGAAACTGTCCAGGATGTTCGACCTCATCAGGCAATCCTGGACGAGATTTGCGCTGTGGCCCAGGTAGACTGTATTCTGATTTACAGCATGGAAACGATCAGACGGGATGCCACAACCCACGTGCGGGTGTTCGCACCACCCCTGGGCGTAGATGAAGATCCGGCTACGGGAAGCGCCAACGGCGCCCTGGCTGCCTATTTGATACACCACCACACCGTCCCAGTCGAACCAGTTACAAGGCTCCACTGTGAGCAGGGGTTCGAGATTGGCCGGCCTAGCCTGGTTCACGTGACGGTCGATACGACCGGCGACGATCTCCGCGTGCGGGTTGGCGGCCAGGTGATGCGATCCGTCGATGGCCACATCTTCTTCTGATCGCAAGGTCGTTGCCGTGTTCGGCGGAGGCGCTCCACAGCAGGGCAGCCCAGCGTACATCGAGGCGCAGCAACTGGGTCGGTTACTCGCCCAGGCAGACTACAGCGTCATGAACGGGGGCTACAGCGGCACGATGGAGGCAGTGTCGCGCGGCGCAAACGAAGCCGGCGGTCACGTCATCGCCGTCACTTCCCAGGTGTTTTCGGTGCCCGTCAACGGCTGGTTCCATGAGGAAGTCTGCACGACGGACCTGTTCGAGCGGCTGCGGCACATTATCGAGCCGGCCGACGCCTACATCATTTTGCGCGGCGGTATGGGAACGCTGGCAGAACTGGCCGTCGTGTGGAATCTGGCGAAGCTCGGCAGCGCGAAGCCGATCATCCTGCTGGGGGATGCCTGGAGATCTGTCTTTGAGTCCATTCGCGCCGAGCTGTACGTTTCCGAGGATGAGCTGCGCCACTTCCAATTCGTTGATGACCCGGCCGAGGCGTGTGAAGCCCTCCGGCAAGCCATCCAGAGGTGAGACGTAACTGCTCAGCCACCTGTCGCCCCTGCGAAACCGGCCCCTTCGACGGGCTCAGGACAGCGCTTTGCAATGGTAGGCGCGGTTTCAACCGCCGGCATCAGAAGACTGATTTGTAACTGAAGGAGTTTGCATGTCAAATAAAGGCGTAACGCCACAGAGCGAAGATTTCTCTCAGTGGTATCTCGACGTGATTCGCGAGGCCGAGTTGGCCGACTACGCGCCGGTGAAGGGGTCCATGGTCATTCGACCCTACGGCTACGCTGTCTGGGAGAACGTCCAGGCAGCCCTGGATGAGCGTTTCAAGGCTACCGGCCACAAGAACGCATACTTCCCGCTATTCATCCCCTTCAGCTTTATCCAGAAGGAGAGCGAGCACGTTGAGGGGTTCGCGCCGGAGTTGGCCCTGGTCACCATCGGTGGCGGCGAGGAGTTGGAAGAGCCATACGTCGTCCGGCCCACCTCGGAGACCATCATCAACGCCATGTTCGCGAAGTGGATTCAATCATACCGCGACCTGCCCTTGCTGATCAATCAGTGGTGCAATGTGGTGCGGTGGGAAAAGCGGACCAAGCCCTTCCTGCGCACTCTGGAATTCCTGTGGCAGGAAGGGCACACCGCCCATGCGACACCCCAGGAGGCTGAAGAGGAAGCCATCCGCATGTTGGGGGTATACCAGGATTTTGCCGAAAACGTCGCGGCGGTGCCCGTAGTCCCCGGCCGCAAGAGCGACAGCGAGAAGTTCGCCGGCGCTATCCGCTCCTACACCATCGAGGCCATGATGCGAGACATGCGGGCGCTCCAGTCCGGCACGAGCCACAATCTGGGCGACAATTTCGCCCGCGCCTTTGAATCTCAGTACCTGGACGAGAACAACGAACTCCAGTACGTCCATCAGACGAGTTGGGGCCTGAGCACCCGCTTCGTTGGTGCCATCATCATGGTCCACGGCGACGACCAGGGATTGCGGCTGCCGCCGCGAGTTGCCCCCATCCAGGTGGTGTTCGTGCCCATCTGGCGGACCGACGAGGAGCGCGCGGTCGTCATGCCGGCTGCGGAGCGCGTGGCCCAGAGCCTGCCGGCCAACGTGCGGGTCGAAATCGACCGGCGCGAGGGCCTGCGCCCCGGTTTCAAGTTCAACGACTGGGAGATGCGCGGCGTGCCTGTGCGCATTGATGTGGGGCCACGTGACGTGGAGAACGACCAGGTTGTGATCGCCCGGCGCGATGTCTCCGGGCGTGAGGGCAAGTCCATCCTTCCCATGGCCGAGGCGCCGGCTCGCATCCCCGAACTCCTGGAGGAGATCCAGGCCAGTCTGTTCAAGCAGGCTAAAGCATTTCTCCGCGAGAACAGCTTCTATCCTGAAACGTTGGACGCCTTCCGCCAGGTCGTACCCGAGGTCGGCGGCTACGGGTTCGCCTACGCCTGGTGGTGTGGCAGCGGGGCGTGCGAAGATCGCGCCAAGGCCGAACTGGGTGGCACAACCATCCGCTGTATCCCCTTCGAGCAGCCCGAGGGGACGGGCACATGCCTCTTCTGCGGCGCAGAGGCCGAAGAGCAGGCGGTGTTTGCGAAGGCGTACTGACCACACTTTGAGAACTGAAAACCAACCGGCAGCCTTCGGTGAAACATGCTGGCGTGAAACGTGAAACGTGATGACCGGTTCAAGTGAGAATCCTCACGTTTCACGTTTCGCGTTTCACGCCGGCCGATCAAGCTCGGCTCTTACGATAGCATGGATCTTCTCGTAGACTACCACGTCCACACCACCTTCTCCTGCGACGCCCACGCCACGCTGGACGCTATGTGCCGGCGGGCGATTGAGGTCGGCCTGCAGGAGATTGCGTTCACCGAGCATGCTGACTTCGAGCATCTTGACAGTTGCTATGATTTTCTTCAGCCGGCAGCCTACTTCGAGGCCATCGAGATCGCGCGCCGGCGCTACGGCGACCG
>JBHHXF010000128.1:0-8543 GCA_046756905.1 Anaerolineae bacterium
CGCATGGAAGCGCTGAGGTCGGCGAGGGACCAGTGAACAGTGATCAGTGACAGGAGTTACACGGTGAAGGTGACCGGCACTTCCTGAAGCCCGTCAGAGGGCCAGTGACGCTGGTATTACGGCCAGAACAGGTGCGCCAGACACAGTTCCGAAGTGCCGGTCACCTGATCTCGCTCTCACTGCGTAAGTCCTGTCAGTGATCAGTAGACGGTGATTGGTAACTGGTCACTCAATGTCAGTAAGTTAGGGGCAGACCAGACTTCGGAAGTCTCGGAGATGACCTACTCGATGGTGTTTTGTGCTAGCTTCAGACCGATCTGGTTCCCAGGATCGCTGACGGAAGACTTCCGAAGTCTTAATTTGCTGACATCAACTGGTCACTGATGACTGATGACTGATAACTGATCACTGGATTCTCAATGGGGAGGCAAGAATAGTGAAGGAAATGGTAGTTGAAGAGTTCAATCCCTGGAAGATGGCGCTGGAGCAGTTCGACCACGCTGCTCGCTATCTGGACCTGAAAGAGGGAATCTACGAGATGATGCGTCATCCGAAGCGGGAGTTGACTGTCAATTTTCCCGTGCGGATGGACGACGGATCGGTGAGGATTTTCACAGGGTACCGCGTGCACCACAGCACGGTGCGTGGTCCCACGAAGGGCGGGATTCGCTACAGCCTGGGTGTGACGCTCGACGAGGTGCGGGCGCTGGCTATGTGGATGACCTGGAAAGTTGCCGTGGCCAATCTCCCGTTCGGCGGAGCCAAGGGGGGTGTCATCTGCAACCCCAAAGAACTATCGCAAAATGAGTTAGAAAGCCTCACCCGCCGCTATGCCACCGAAATCAGCATTCTGATGAGCCCAGAAGGGGACATCCCAGCACCGGACATGGGCACAACGCCCCAGGTCATGGCCTGGATCATGGATACGTATTCCATGCACCGAGGTCACTCTCTGCCGGCAGTTGTTACCGGCAAGCCGGTGGAGGTTGGCGGCTCCCTGGGCCGGCTGGAGGCCACAGGCCGGGGCGTGCGAGTGATTGCTGGAGAGGCAGCCAACTATCTGGGCATGGACCTGGCCGGCTCCACCGTGGCGGTTCAGGGGTTCGGCAACGTGGGGTCTGTCAGTGCGAAGCTGCTCCAGGAAGCCGGCGCCCGGATCGTGGCCGTCAGCGATTCGCGCGGCGGTATCTATGACCCGAATGGGCTGAACATCGCGGAGGTCGTGCAGCACAAGCAAGAGACGGGATCGGTGGCCGGCTTTGGCGCTGCCGAGGGTGTGACGAATGCCGAGCTATTGGAGTTGCCGGTTGACATCTTGGTGCCGTCCGCGATGGAGCACCAGATCACCGAGAAAAACGCCCCCCACATTCAGGCTCGGCTCATCGTGGAAGGGGCCAACGGCCCAACGACTCCTGAGGCGGATGTTATCCTCAAGGAGCGAGGCCGGCTCGTGGTTCCCGATATTCTGGCTAACGCCGGCGGTGTGACTGTCTCCTACTTCGAGTGGGTGCAGGGCCTCCAGTTCTTCTTCTGGAGCGAGCAGGAGATCAACGAGCGCCTGCGCCAGGTGATGGGTAAGAGCTTTGCCGACGTGGTCGAAATCATGCAGTTGTACGAAGCCGAAAACCTCGATATGCGCATGGCGGCCTATATTCTGGCAATTAGCCGCGCCAATCAGGCAACGCTGTTGCGAGGGATATATCCGTAAAGGGGAACTCGGGGGAACTCAGGTCAGACGGAAAAAGTCACACGCCGCTGCCCCCCCCTCAATCCCCCCCCAAGGGGGGGAAGCCTGTTCTCCCCCCTTGGGGGGGAGTTAGAGGGGGGGCGTCGGCGCATCTTCATGGTGTGTTGCTTTTTCCGATTGGCGACTCAGGCTCCCGTTTCCCTTCCAGGTTCCCGAAGAAAGGTTGAGTGATATAGACGTCATTACGCTTGATCTAACCGACATGGCCCACGGCGGCGCGGCTCTTGGCCGGCACGAAGGCAAGGTCATCTTTGTCGATGGCGGACTGCCGGGCGAGACGGTGCGCGCTGTGATTGTCGAAGACCGCAAGCGCTACGCCCGCGCTCGCCTGGTGGAGCTTGTTGAGCCGGCCACGGACCGTGTTTCCTCCCCCCCCTGTCCGCATTTCGGTGATCCCCATGCCAGATTTGGTGTTCGGAGCATGGTCGCCGCCGGCCAGTTCTGCGGGGGATGCCAGTGGCAGCATGTCAGCTACGCGGCCCAGTTGCGTTACAAACAGGCAATCGTAGCCGACCAGTTGCGTCGGATTGGCCGGGTGGATGAGCCGGTGGTTCGCCCGACGCTGGGGATGGATCACCCCTGGCAGTATCGAAACAACGCCCAACTGAGGCTGGATTCGGAGGGAGCGCTCGGATTTGTCGGGATAGACGGGCGGACGGTGGTACCGCTCGAGGTCTGCCACATCATTCATCCGCTCTTGATGGAGCTGTATGAGCAATTGGAACTAGATTTTCCGGCGTTGGAGACGGTTTCTCTGCGAGCCGGCATCAACACTGGCGACCAGATGGTCATCCTGGAAACGGCGGATGACGAGGTGCCAGCGCTTGAAATCGACATAACGGGCTCATGTGTGATGCAATTGTCGGATGGCACGGCGATGAGCCTGGCCGGCAGTACCAGCCTCCAAGAGGAGCTACTTGGTCATCGGTTTCAGATTTCAGCCGGCTCGTTCTTCCAGGTCAACACCGAGATGGCGGGCCGGCTGGTGCAGGTTGTATGCGACTACCTTGATCCACGGGGGTACGAAACGTTACTGGACCTGTACTGCGGCGTTGGCACCTTCGGCATCAGTCTGGCCGATGAAGTCGGTGAGGTTATCGGTGTCGAGGAGAACCCAGTGGCAGTGGATGATGCGGTGGTCAACTCCGAAGCGCTCGACAATGCGCGTTTTTATGAAGGGCCGGTCGAAGAAGCGTTGCCGGTCATTGATGAAAGTGTCGACATGGTCGTTCTCGATCCCCCTCGGAATGGTGTTGAGCCGGAGGCGCTGGAAGCGCTGGCCAGGCTGATGCCTGCCCGCATTGCCTATGTCTCTTGTGACCCGGCGACATTAGCCCGGGACGTGCGCCGGCTGGTCGAGGCCGGCTACCATCTGGTCGAGACCCAGCCAGTCGATCTGTTTCCGCAAACGTATCATATCGAGTCAGTTGCCTTTCTGGTGCCATCTGACTAGAATTATGCCGGATGGAAACTGGAAAATGGGTAGAAAACTTGATCCGGCATTCGAGCAACGTCTCAGGTCAGACCCTACTGGTCGGTTTGACGTCATTGTGCGTGTGGCCGGCGATCCGCGTGATCGGGTTGTCCAGGCGGCGGCACATGGCCTATCCGTTCGACACACATACAGCCTGATCAACGCTTTTGCGGCCACAGGGCTTGGTACGTCCGTTTTTCAGCTCGCGGACGAGTTGTGGGTGGAGAGAATCGAACCCGACGAAGAAGTCCGCACCATGGATTGAGATACAAGAGGTTCGTAGTAAGCCACGTTTGTAGTAAGCCAGGTTCGTAGTAAGCCACAGAGCGAAGCGGAGTGGCGTCCGACGGCACTCCACTTCGTTGCGTGCCTTACTACGAACATATGATTGAGGAGTGACATCATGGACCCACGCAAACTGCACGGTACTCTAGCCACATCGATGGATGACGCTGCGGAAGATGAGGTGATGTCCGTCATCGTGCGGCTCCGGTCAACTCTCCGTGCCGATTCCGATGAGGCCGGCTACCTGGAGGAGATGGCCGCCGGCCCGGCTGTGTACCGCTACAGCCTCTTACCGGCCATAGCCATAGAAGCGACAGCCGTGCAGATAGAACAAATGACCGACAACCCGACTGTGGATCGAATCTGGCCTGACCTGCCAGTCCACACCATGTTGGATGTCTCCGCTCCCATAGTGCGTGCGCCGTTGGTGTGGGACGCCGGCTTCACCGGCCAGGGCGTCACCATCGCCGTCGTGGATACCGGCATCGACATACAGCACCCTGATTTCGAAGGGCGTATTGCGGATGCAACTGACTACACCGGCCAGGGAGCCGACGATAACAACGGGCACGGTACCCATGTGGCATCCACCGCAGCCGGCAGCGGCGCTGCAAGCGACGGCAAGTATCGAGGTGTCGCGCCAGAGGCGACCATCATTGCTGCCAAGGTCTTGCGCGGAGATGGTTCAGGCAGCCAGAGCGATGTAATGGCCGGCATCGAGTGGGCCGTGCAGAAAGGGGCACAAGTCATCAATCTTTCCCTCGGTGGACCACCTACGCCCTGCGATGGAACCGATGCGCTCTCGGAGTTGGTTGATGCTGCGGTCGATGCGGGGGTGGTGATGTGTGTCGCCGCCGGCAACTCCGGTCCTGGCCGTTCGACGGTCGGCTCGCCCGGCTGCGCTCGCAAGGTGGTCACGGTTGGTGCAACAGTGAGTGACCCGAGCACGGACTACGATGAGATTGCACGCTTCTCATCCCGTGGCCCCACGGCCGATGGCCGGCGCAAGCCGGATTTGGCTCTCCCAGGAGTTGGCATTGTCGCAGCGCGGGCCGATGGCACATCGCTGGGAGATGTGGTGAATGATCACTACACTTCGCTGCAGGGTACCAGCATGGCGACGCCTCATGCCACAGGTATGGCAGCATTGTTGCTATCCTCCAATCCGGGCTTGAGTGCGGAGCAGATTAAGCAGCGAATGGTAGCCGGGGCGCGCACGATGCATCTCGATGGCAACGCCCAGGGGTCCGGTCGCGGTGATGTGTATAATGCCTTCCTGGACCAGGCCGGCCAACCCCTACCGGTGCCGCCGACGCCGGAAGAGCCCGGTGGGTGTCTGCCCGGTGTGATGGGCTTTCTCCGTCGGTGAATTAAGTCGTTCGACTGCACCGAACGCTGAGCGGTGCGAGTTGCCCTCGCCCTTCGCCAAATGGCAAGTGGGGACGGGGGCTTTTTGCTGAACCAATTGCGATTGAGAAAAGGTCGAGAGGCGTATGAACACTAAGGTCGATAGGTCAGGCGCGATAGCAGTTAGCGATGCCCAAACCGCTGTGCGCGAAACTGGCGATGAGGAGATAACGCTGGCCCGCAGTCTGGGCTACTTCGACGCAACGATGATCGGTGTGGGTGCTATGATCGGCGCCGGCATCTTCGTCCTGACGGGTATTGCGGCCGGCGAAGCGGGTCCGGCTGCAATTGTTGCTTTTGCCCTAAATGGGGTCGTTACGCTTTTCACGGCTCTTAGCTACGCCGAGTTGGCTTCTAACATCCCCGAAGCCGGTGGCGGGTACGCATTTGTCAAAAGGGTCATGCCCGATGTCATGGGCTTCATCGCTGGCTGGATGCTGTGGTTTGCTTACACGGTGGCGTGTAGCCTGTACGCGGTTGGGTTTGGCGGTTACTTCTTGGAACTGCTCGCCAGCTATGTGCCGGCGCTGCATGTACTACTCGTAGGGCTATTGGGCCACCGTGGAGCTGTCTCCCTGGTGACGATCACGATTGCGACGTTCTTCATCAGTTTAAACGTGGCCGGCGCAGATGTGACTGGTAAGGCTGAGAATATCATCACTATGGCGAAAATCCTGATCCTGGGACTTTTCGCCGCCTTCGGCTTGCGAGTGATTGCCGGCAACCCTCAGCAAGCGCTGGAGAGCTTTCAGCCGGTTTTCCCCAACGGGTGGGGGGGCGTCGTGATTGCTATGGGGCTGACCTTCATCGCTTTTGAGGGTTATGACCTTATTGCCACAGTCAGCGAAGAAATCAAAGATCCGACTCGGAACATTCCGCGAGCAACTTTCACCTCCCTGGGTGTCGCGGTGATTATCTACCTGTTGATCATATTCGTGTCTATCGGTGCGGTGGATCCCCATACATTTTCTGTTTTTGGTAAGACGGTCGACCAGTTGCCGGCCGACCTGGGGATCGACAGACCCTTCGATGTGAGCAACCCTGCGATTAACACCGCCTGGGAAATCCTGGGGGTGTATAAAGAGACCGGTATCGTCCGCGCAGCGGAGAATTTCATGCCGTCTTTGGGTGTCTTGCTCATTGTTTTCGGCGGTCTGTTTTCCACCATGTCGGCGTTGAATGCGACAGTTCTGGCATCTTCACGCGTGGCTTTTTCCATGGGGCGGGAGCGGAAACTGCCGACGATGCTGGCCCTGATTCATCCAGTGCGACGGACGCCCCATGTGGCTGTGTTGATATCAGGAGTGATGTTAATCCTGATAGCGGTTGTTCTGCCCATTGAGGCAGTCGGCTCGGCTGCCAGCCTGTTGTTCCTCCTGAGCTTCACTTTGGTTAACGCTTCTCTGATAATGATTCGGCGCCGGGAACCGGACCTGCAAAATGGCTATCGGGTCCCCCTCTTTCCCTTGACACCGATTCTGGGTATCGTGACATGTATTGTGTTAGCGGTATATCAGTTCAACTTCCAGCCAGTCGCCTGGTTCGTCGGTGTGGGGTGGATTGTAATTGGGATCTTGGTGTATCTCTTCTACTCTGCCACCCTGGAGGAGCGAGAGGAATTGGCCAAGTACAAGATTGTCCATGAGGAAATCGTCGCTGTTAAGGAGTTTTCGGTGCTGGTGCCGGCGCGCAATCGGCGCCAGATGAAGACGTTGTCTGAAATAGGGGCCGCTATTGCCAGAGATCACAGCGGTGAGCTGTTTGCTCTACACGTCGTTCGCGTTCCCACCCAATTGAGTCTGACTGATGGTCGGATGTTCCTGAGTGAGGGCAAGCCGATCGTAGAAGAGGCCATAGCAGTAGGCAAGGCGTGGGATGTACCGGTGCGAACCATGATTCGCATCGGTCATCACATCGGCCGTGCCATAATTGATAGTGCACAGCAGCGGGATGCGAATCTGATCCTCCTGGGTTGGCCCGGCTACTCGGAGGCTCGAGGGTCTGCATTCGGGACAGTGATTTCCCTGGTAGGGCTGAACCCGCCGAGCGATCTGGCCGTGGTGCGTGTTCGCAAGAATGGGCCACCACGACGGATTCTGGTGCCGGCTGCCGGCGGTCCAAACGGAGCACTGGCGCTGGAAACTGCTGTATCGCTGGCTCGACAGCAACCCGAGCCGGCATCCGTCACAACCTTGTATGTTGCGCAGCCAGGCAATGAACAGGATGCGGATACGGGGCGCGCCAGCCTGGAGGCTCTGGCTGCGGGAGTTGATTATCCTGTCGATATTGAGGTGATTTACAGCGCTGATGTGGTCGAGGGTATTCGCTATGTAGCTAGCCGATTTAATCTGGTGGTCATAGGTGCGACCGAGCAAGGACTGTTCGATCGGTTAATGTTCGGCAACATTCCTGAGTGTGTCGCCGAGGAGTGTTTGCAGACAACGATCATGGTCAAGCGTTACCAGGGACCAGTGAAATCCTGGCTGCGTCGGGTTATCCTGCGGCAGTAGGGGCGAGGAGGGACGGATGGCCCTGCGTATTGACTTGTAGTAACGACCCTTCGACTGGGCTCAGGACAGGCTTCAGTCGTTCAGGCCGCCAAAACGACTGATGTCATTACTACAGGAGACCCTTTCATAATTCCGGCAAACCTTGCGAAGGTTTCACGTGACCCTGGCAATTGGAGTGTTTTCGGCTGAAGAAGGCTACTCCGTCTACGAAGTTCTTGCTGAACCTTCGCAAGGTTGGGTTAGAGCCGGCGCAGCACGCCCCGTATGACGGCCTGGAGGCGGGGAACTGCCTGTTGGCCGGCCTCCAACACTTCGTCGTGAACTTCCATTACCCCCTCATCTTGAGCTTCGGTCGCCGCCTCAATCTCATCCGGCAGCGCCATATTGCCGATGATCGAAAAGCCCAGCACTCTCATCCCGCCATGCCGGGCAACCGTCACCTCATGAGTTGTGGACATCCCCACGGCATCAGCGCCGATCATCTGGAGAAAGCGGAGCTCGGCCGGCGTCTCAAATGTAGGGCCGGCCAACCCCGCATACACCCCTGACTGTAACTCAAACCCCAAGTCGCCGGCCACCTTATGGGCCAACTTGCGCAGTCGAGGGGTGTAAGCGCCGGCCATTAGCGGAAAGCGCGGTCCCAGGTCGGGATCGTTCGGACCATGCAACGGGTTAAAGCCGGCCATCCCAGTGAAGCTGATGTGATCGCGGATCACCATAATGTCGCCGGGTGAGAAGCTGGGGTTTAGGCCGCCGGCGGCATTGGTGACAACCAGCGTTTCTGCTCCTAATGCCCGCATAACTCGGACCGGCAGTGTGATCTGCTGCATTGAGTATCCTTCATAGAAGTGAACCCGGCCGCGCTGAATCATGACCGGCACAGCTTCAAGCTTGCCTAGCACGAGCTCGCCTGGGTGGCCGGCCACTGTTGATTGGGGGAAGTGGGGGATATCGCCGTAAGGAATGCGTGTAGTGTCAGTCGCTTCGTCGGCCAGATTTGCCAGGCCAGATCCCGTGATCAGCCCAACTCTTGGAACAGTCTTGGTGTGCCGGCGTATTGTCTCAGCAGCTTTTTCGATCTGCTTGCGGCTGTAGATTTCAGTCATGGTGGTCGGTGGTC
>JBHHXF010000129.1:0-8493 GCA_046756905.1 Anaerolineae bacterium
AAAGTGTCCGGTAGTGAATGTATGACAAACAGGCGATTGCCTGGCAACTGGGCTACGCACGTACCCGGAATGCCGGCGCGGACTGGACAGAATCGTCAAAACAGTGTATAGTAAAGTAGATTGCGGGTGCCATAGCGCAAGGTCGACCGGTCTGTCTTGCGTAGGGATCGCCCCCTGGCAACACGGTCGCCGACCGGCGCTGCCCCTGCCCGTGGCGCCCCCCTACCCTTGCCGCGCCAGGAGGTAGTTGCCGCGAGCGAAGTGTGCGGGCTTGTTTCAGGCCCGCACACTTTATTTTTCCTCCCGCCGGCGTACCCGAATCTTGTCCAGGTCTTCTGCCAGGACAGCGCCTGGAAAGACAGAGCGTGCTTCATCAAGAATCTGGCGGGGGTGATAGCGGCGCGAGACGTGGTTCAAGAAGAGTTGTCCCACCTGCGCTTCGCGTGCCAGCCAGCCGGCCTCGGACGCTGTGATGTGACCGAACTGACGCGCGATCTCCCGATCCTGGGACAGATAGGTTGCCTCGCAGATCAGAGCGTCCGCTTGCCACACGTGCTCTACCAGAGAGTCCGCACGAGCGGCATCGCCAACGTAACACAGTTTGGTGCCGCGCACCTCCGGTCCCAAAACGTCATCAGGATTCACAACCGTGCCGTCCTCCAGGGTGATGGACTGCCCGGCTACGAGCCGGCCGCGCTCCGGGCCAGCCGGCACTCCCAGTCTCTCAGCGGCTTCAACCAGAAATGGCCGGCGGTTATGTTCCTGGAACGTGAACCCGAAGCTGCCCGGCCCCCGATGGGCGACCGGAAATGCGATCAGTTGCATTTTTCGAGTATGTGAGACCATACCTGGCTGGAGGGGGATCAGGTTGAGTTGCAGGTTCACCTCGCCACCTCGCAAAACAACGCTCACCAGGTCTCGGATACGCTCCAGCGCCCAGTGGCCGGCATAGATGTTCAACTCCTCGGCTGCTTCCCAGCGAGCGAAAGTCGACATGATGCCGCCCAGGCCCAGGATGTGATCCAGATGTCCGTGGGTCAGCAGGATGGTGTCGAGACGCTTGAAACCCAGGCCGCTGGCCAGCAGTTGGCGCTGGGTCCCTTCGCCGCAGTCGACCATGAAACGGCGGTCCTCGTGGAGGATCACCGTCGACGGCAGGTTGCGGCGCACCGATGGCGCTGATGCTGATGTCCCCAGAAACACAACTTCAAACATGAACTGTGACTTTCCCGATCTGTCCTGTCTCGCCTTCTACATCGACGCGAGTGTCGCTGAGTTGTTGGACGACCCAGATATTGGTCAGCAGGTGGTTCGTGATTCCGCTGGTGGTGAAACTGGATACTGATGAAGCGACCGCCATCGGCAGGATGAGTTGATCGGCCAGATGGGAGTCCACCGCTGCCCCTGTTGCGTGATGAGCCAGAAAGTCCTCCACTGCTTCCTGGGCTACTTGCTCTGCTCTTTTACCCCGCCGGCCATAACTGATGAATGCCGCCGTGACGTGCTCGTACTCGGCCAGCAGATAGACACCGGTGCCCGGCCCCGATGCCTGGGGTGTCAGTCGCTGGATGTCGGGATCGAAGCCAGCCTCTCGCAACAGGTGTTCGGCTCGCCTGGCCTGTCGCTCCCGAATGTGCTCCGGCAAGTTGGACACCGCTGAGAACCCCGTCAAGCTTACCAGGTCCCCGCGCTCGTTCAGGTCGATTGCCCCCAGCCGAGAATCCGCTCCCAATCCGCGTACTTCGGCCCGGATGAGGCCGCGACCGTGGGGATACCACCCCCATCGCTCCAGGCTGACCGTTGGCTCGATGCCCAGCGGTGTCACTGCCGGCAGAAACACGTCCGTCAAGTAGTGGTACGGTGGGCTCCAGGCGACGTGAGTACCGCCCTCGATGGCGATCTCGGAGTCGCCCGTGGCGAAGCTCAGAGGCAGTAGCGCCGTCTGGAACACCAGGCTGGTAGAGCCGGCGGAGCCGCCTTTGCGGGCCGCCGCCACGTCGTACGCGAAGTGGCCGGCGCTGGGGGGCTGCGTTGGACGGAAATCCAGGTTGATAGAGCCCAATTCAGCCCCCCTGAGTTCGGCCCGGCAGATGTCAGCGGCGGCTTGTATGGATGTCAGGTGTTGCGCCTGCAAGCCGGGGTTGCGCCGTTTGGCCCGGATGTTCTCGATGCGCACGGGCCGGCCCAACAGGGCTGCCAGCACCACAGTCGTCCGCAGAATCTGGCCGCCGCCTTCCCCATGTGATCCGTCAATGGCAAGATAATCGCTGTGCAGTATCGTCGGCATAGTGGGTGGAATTATATCATTGCGCGCCCACACTGCCAAGCAGTCGCAATGAACTGCGTTCACTCCGGGGTACGAAAATGCTAGATGGCTAGATGGCTGGATGGCTTGCGTAATACCTAGCCATCTAGCCATCTAGCTATCCAACTGTTCTCGAAGCAGTGATTCAGCTCTTGGATTTGCCAAAGTCCAGACTTGGTGATGAACGACGAACGACCAACTCTAAACGTTGGTCGTTTGTCGTTCGTCGGGCCAAAGGCCCTCAGTGGCACTAGTACGCAACAGCATAGGTCCATCGCCAGTTGTTCGCTCGCCTGGCGAATGAATTCGCGACAACACTTGCGAAACCGGCCCTTCGGGCTGAGCCTCAGGACGAAGCCTTCGCCGGTTGGGTTTCGAGTCGCCGAAGGGCGATCCTTCGGCAGGCCCCTCGACAGGCTCGGGAGGGACCTCAGGACGTCGCTTCGCAATGGTAGGCGCGGTTTCAACCGCCGGCTAGCTAGCCTTCGCGCTCCCGTTCCCGCAGGATACGCCGCAGGAGCTTGCCGGTCACTGTCCGGGGGAGTTCGTCCGTGAATGCGAACTCGCGCGGTAACTTATACACAGCAATGTGATCCCGTAGGAACTCGACTAGCTCTTCGGGTGTAGCGGACTGCCCTTCCTTGAACACGACGTAGGCTTTGGCATTCTGGCCGCGCAGCGGGTGTGGGACGCCGATGACGCCGGCATCGGCCACAGCTGGGTGCTTAACCAGCGCATGCTCGATCTCCTCGGGACCGATGCGGTAGCCGGAGCTCTTGATGACATCGTCTTCGCGGGAGACGAAGTGGAAGAAGCCTTTCTCGTCACGATAAACGAAGTCGCCGACACGGTTCCACCCGTTCCATACGACCTTGCGCTGTTTCTCCTCATCGTCCCAGTACAACGTGCCCGTCGGACCGCGCGCTACCAGATGGCCGATCTCGCCCGGCTCAACCTCCTCGAAGTCTTCGTTAACGACCTTGGCCTCGTAACCTGGAACCACTCGACCGAAGGAGCCCGGCGTGGCCCGGCGCCCGACAACGTTAGAGATGAAGACGTACATCATCTCTGTCGTGCCGAAGCCCTCGAAGATCTCAACACCGAAAGCGTCAAGCCAGTCATGGTATGTCTTGGCTGTCAGCGACTCACCGCCACCTGTGCAGGTGTGCAGACTGCTTAGATCCCACCGCTCAGCAGCATCTGGCACCTGAAGCATGGTTCGATAGGCCGTCGGCAAGATCGAAAGAATCGTGATACCATGCTTCTCGATGGTTTCGAACATCTTTTCCGCCTGGAACTTGCCAGTCAGGCTGGCCGCTGCACCAAATCGGAAGGGGATCACGGCGAAGGTGCCGTAGCCGGCCCCGAACCCGATGGGCGCTGAGCCACCGATGACGTCCGAGGGCTGCACGTTCCAGCCATGTCCCCCAAAGCAGTCCGCGACTGCCAGCGAGTCCTCCATCAGATGGGCAGTGCCTTTTGGTGGTCCGGTGGTCCCAGACGTGTATAGGAACACGCTCAGGTCCCTGCGATCCCGGCGTACTGGCGCAACTTCAGCATCATTCCCTGTGATCTCACCGAAGGGGATGTATCCGCGTTCCTTCAGCTCGGCGGGGTTGCCGCCGATGACGACGATATGCTCCACGGTTTCCAGGTTGTCGCGAGCGTGTTCAACCTCATCCAGCAGGGCGATGTGACTTATCAGCACTTTCGCCTGGGCACTGTTGTTTACGTGAGCGATCTCCGTCCGGGAGTAGAGCGGTGATGTTGGCAAGCCGACGCCGCCGAGCTTCTGGACGGCGAAGTTGGATGCTACCAGAACCGGAAGGTTGGGCGTTCGCATAAAAACAGGATCGCCCTCCCCAACACCCAACTCACGCAGCCCGTTAGCGATGCGGTTGGCCTGGTCCGAGAGTTCGCTGTAGGATATCTGCTGATCCTCGAACTTGATCGCCACACGGTCGCCGTGGCCGGCTTCGACATGGCTATCTAAGAGTATCTCGGTCAGATTGAGCCGCTCTGGGTATGTGGCAAATTCGGGCAGTGTGTAGACGCGTTGTGGCCATAGCTCACGCGGCGGCATACGGTCAGGGAGCGGCGTCAGGCTCAGAGCCATGACGACTGTCTGGTATACGGGCAAGATGGCTTCGCGGATGAAGCCTCGGCGCTCGAGCATGGCGATGAGGCCGGCTTCGTCCACGAAGATCTCCATTATCAGCTTTCGAAGCCCCAGGTCGCGTGCAATACCCTGGATTTCCTCGAACAGGATCTGGCCCAGACCATGAAGGCGGAACTCCTCATGGACAAACATGCGGAGCTCACCTTTGTCGGCGTACGGTTCAATGGCCTTGCGATGTAGCGTCGCGTCGGCGACGATCCGGTCGCCAATCTCGGCGACGATAGGTAGAACGCGGTTGTAGTTGATGTTGGCAGTCCAATTCCGCACCACCTGCGGATCAGCGACGTTGTCTTTCAGGAACCGGAGATCATGCTCAGAGACCTCTTGGAAGAGATCGAGCAACATATCTGTATCGATTTCACGCAGCGGTCGCAGCGTTATCCGGGTACCGTCTTCCAACGCCACCTCTTTGGGATAGCGCTCTAGAATTGTGTCCAAACTCACACTCATGCTTTATCCTCCTATATGCTTGTTCGGTAGTTACTCTCATGAGAGCGTATCCGAAAAATGCGTAGCAAAGACCCTTTGGGGGGCTCAAGACATGCTTTTGTCACACGCATCGCGGCTGAGGTGGTCACTACGAACACTTTTCGGATAGGCTCTAAGCGATCTGGCATCGAATCATAGGCGCTCCTTCCTGTACTCTTGGATTCTGTGGGGCTATCGGAATTCGATCTCGCGAACTGTATCCGGGTCAACGGTCTGGAGAGCAGCGATCTCTTCCCTGGTTGGGAGCGGCGTGATGGGTGTCGTGTCGTCCACATCGACGGGCCACCCCGTGGCTTTGCGAACCTCCTGTGGGGAACAGTAAGGGTGGATGCTTTCGACCTCCAGATCGTCTTCCTGGCGGACGAATATACATAGTGGTGTGACGACATGGTCAACGTTTCCGGCGGCGGTCACGAATGGCACTTGCTCGACGAAAGTCCGGGAGTCATGCTTGGTACGCCACAGAATTGTGCGTTTGACGGTAGGCATGATGGCAGCACTGCCGGCCCCGCCAGGCAGTCGCACTTTCGGGTGGCGATAGGCCTCGACCGGCTCCGCTCCGCTCTGGCCAATGACGCTCATGTTGATCTGCCCCCGCCGGTCGATCTGCACGCCCCCTAGAAAGGCGACGTCCAGGTCGCCGCGCGCCGACATGTCGAAAATATCCGTCAGGGTAATGATGCTCTGCGCTCCGCACAGCAGAGCTGGATCGACAGTGGATTCAGGGAGATGAGCCGGCAGCGGGTCAGGTCCCCCCACAATGCTCAGGTAAATCAGGTTGGGCGCATGAAGTCGCTTTGCAGTCAAGATGGCGATCATCGGCAGAGGCGAGGCCACGCCATGAAATACAGTTTCGCCGTCACGCAGCAGTCGCGCCATGGCGATAGGCATCATCACGTCCGGGGCCAGGCGAGCGGTCATGGTGCCTCCACGATGTTTCTACAGGACGCCGGCCTCGGCCATGGCGGGGGCACGTTCCAGAACGTGTTGGCGCAAGAAGCGCTCGTAGATGGGGTCGTCGGACTGAGCGGCCCGGGCGTAGTCTGCCAGGAATTCATGGTCGTAGTCGTAGTAGCCGTAGCAACTGTTCGGCCAGGCGCCACCGGGGACTTCCGCAACGGCGTGTACCAAGAAGCCGGCGATGGTCGTGAGTTCCGGCTGCTGTTCTAGCAGGCCGGGATCCACTAGCCGCTCGCAGGTGACGATCACGCGCCGGGCAGCCTTGGCCATCAGCACGTCCTCGAACCGGGAGCCGAAGATGCGAGCGTCGCCATTGGGGGTGGCTTCTTGAACGTGAATGATCGCGATGTCCGGCTGGAGACGCGGGATGGCGACGACGGACTGGCCCGTGTAGGGGTCAGTTACCTCCCGAAAATCCCTAGCAGCCAGAACGTCGGAGCCTTTCATGCCTCCGATAGGCATGAAGGGGACGCCCTGGATCGCGGCTCGCAGGCCGGCGATGACCGAGTAGCAGGCATGTTCCCTGACTTCGACGTCACCGGACTCCACAGCTCGGCGGTATCGTTGGGCGAAGCCGAATACATTCTCGAATCCTACGAAGCCGGCGGATACAGTCCCGACACAGCCGGCGCCGCACAGCACGTCCACGTCATACGCGCCGGCGGTTTTGACCAACTCCAAACTCCGCTTGCCCTGGCGGATGATCTCATGGACGGCCGCTCCAGGCGCCCGATGTAGCGTGTTACCACTCAAAGCCACAATAGCGCCATCTGGAATGGCTCCAATGGCTTCCTGCAGCCCGGTGATCTTGTTTGTGCTCATTTTTCTTCACACTTACCTGACTCGACTCCACACCCGGCAGAACAATCAGTTTTGGCAACAGAGGTGGTCTTGGGTCATTGGGACGGGGCCTATACCCGATATTATAGGTAACAACCAGCCGGCTTGTCAAGCCTGATGCTCCGGTGATAACCCACAAGTCCATTTTTACCCAACTCAGGCAGGCTCATCACCTCTCATTTCTGGAAAAGGACCGTCATTATGTCTCCATTTCTGGCCATTCTCGAGATGTGGGTAATCATCAGGAATCAACTCTCGTAACTGTTAGCATGATTCCGTGTTATACCAGCTTGGAATCTCAAAATATGGTCTGACAACGGGTGTCGGACGGGTAAACGTCCAGTAACCAGTAACCAGTGATCAGTTATCAGTTATCAGTAGCCGGAGCCTGATCACTGATTACTAATAACTGATTACTGATCACTGATCTTTCACTTACCCACGGCACCTGTTTCTTGTGTAAAGGGGTATAACATGCGGTACGCACACATTGTAGGCTGGGGAAGATATGTTCCAGAGAACGTGGTGACGAATCACGACCTTGCAGAATTCATTGACACATCGGATGACTGGATTCGCTCGCGCACGGGGATTGCCGAGCGTCGAATAGCCCATGAGTCCGAAGCCACATCAGACATGGCAATCAAGGCAGCCCGAGCTGCTTTGGAGCTGGCCAATTTCGATCCGGCCCGGCTCGATCTCATCATCGTGTCCACTTGTACTCCCGACTATCTTCTCCCATCGACAGCGTGCCTGGTCCAGACAGCCCTGGGCGCGAGTCATGCTGCTGCATTCGACCTGAACGCTGTGTGCTCTGGTTTCATTTACGGGCTCAATGTGGCTGCAAGTATGATTCGCGGTGGAGGGTATGATAACGTCTTGCTCATCGGTGCGGAGATGTTGACGCGATGGCTCAACTGGGATGATAGGAACACCAGTGTGCTGTTCGGCGATGGCGCCGGCGCCTTTCTTCTGCAAGCCAGCGATGAGCCGGGCGGTGTGATGTCTTTCGCGCTAGGAGCCGATGGATCTGGGGCTGACTTGCTGATCATACCCGGAGGAGGGTCGCGAAATCCGTCAAGTTGGGAGTCTACTAGCAACGGGATGTGTACCCTTCAGATGGAGGGTCGGGAGGTGTTCCGGTTCGCAACCAGGGTTATGGGGCGGGTGGCTAAGGAGGCGATCGAAGAGGCCGGCCTGGAGATCGACGACATCGAGCTGTTCGTGCCGCATCAGGCCAACCTGCGGATCATCAAACGGGCGGCCAAATACCTCGACTTGCCGATGGAGAAAGTCTTCGTCAATGTGGATCGCTACGGCAATACATCTTCAGCTTCGGTGCCCATAGCCGTTTGTGAGGCGGTGGAGGAAGGGCGGCTTCGGCCGGGGGATCACGTGACGCTAGTTGGCTTCGGGGCCGGTCTCACTTGGGGTGCGGCCGTGGTTCAGTGGGCCTTCGAACCCCAGGAATGGCCGGCGTGGCGCCGATCGCTCCAGTGGACGCGCTATCGGCTGGCCGGCGCCAAGGCTTTGATCAGTCGCACCGAACGCAAGCTCGGCGTTCTGGAAGAACGACTTGTACGGCGCAACGGCCGCGGCAACGGCTATCCGAATGGGAGAAAAACGGTGCGCACTAACAGCCTTAATCTGGAATAGTGACGACTGGGATGGTTCCCTAATCTGTGATAGGTGTAAGAATTATTTGTGGCTGCTCAAGATC
>JBHHXF010000130.1:0-8446 GCA_046756905.1 Anaerolineae bacterium
GGCTACGACGAGTACGGCTTTGTGGCGGAATTCTACGACCACATTTCACCGTATCGAGATCGACAGGATATTGACTTCTTCGTGGGGATGGCGCAGCGGTCGGGAGGGCCAGTGCTGGAAATTGGCTGTGGCACCGGGCGCGTGCTGATCCCCACGGCCAGGGCCGGCATCGACATCGCCGGCCTCGATCTCTCCGAATCGATGCTGTCCGTTTGCCGAGAGAAGCTGTCCCGCGAGCCCGAGGAGGTGCAGTTGAGGGTACAACTGGTCAAGGCAGACATGCGACAGTTCGATCTCGGGCGAGAGTTTGCCCTGGCAACGATTCCCTTTCGCCCCTTCCAACACCTGATCACCGTCGAGGATCAACTGGCGTGCCTGAAGAGTGTTTGCCGCCATCTCGTCGCCGGCGGGAGATTGATCCTGGACCTGTTCAACCCCTCCTTGTCGTTTTTGGTAGATGAGCAGCGGCTCGAGGAAGCGGGTGATGAGCCGGAGTTCACCATGCCGGATGGTCGAAGAGTGGTCCGGCGTCATCGCATCGCCTCGCGGGACCTATTCAATCAGGTTCAAGAGGCTGAACTGATCTACTACGTCACTCATCCCGACGGGCGGGAGGAGCGGTTGGTCCACGACTTTCCCATGAGATACTTGTTCCGCTTCGAGGCAGAGCACTTGCTGGCGCGGGCTGGGTTTCAGGTAGAGGAACTGTACGCGGATTACGATAGAAGTCCGTATGGATCGAAATACCCCGGGGAACTCATCTTCATGGCAAGGAAAAGCACATGACCACATTTCAGCCGTTCGACATGGAACGCATGATGTCCAAATGGGAGAACGTCGTGGAGTACAATCTGTCGGAGAGTGGCGCTCACCCCGTCACGATTCGCGAACTGGTGGACGAGCCGGCCATCATCGAGGACCTGCTGACAACTGAGCTGACCTACCCCCAGGCCAACGGCATCGTAGACTTGCGGGAAAACATCGCCGCTCTGTACGCCGGCGCACATCCCGACAACGTCCTGGTCACCGTTGGATGCGCTGAGGCCAACTTCATCACCGTCCAGACCGTGCTCGCACCGGGGGACGAGATGGTCATCATGCTGCCCAACTACATGCAGATTTGGGGCATCGGCCACAACTTCGGCCTGCGGGTGAAGGCTTTTCATCTGAAAGAAGAGCGGGGCTGGGCGCCCGACCTGGACGAGTTGAACCAGGTGGTCTCGGACAAGACAAAGCTCATCGCCGTCTGCAACCCGAATAACCCGACGGGCTACATTCTGACGCCAGACGAGATGAATGCCATCGTGGCCGCCGCCGAGCGGGTCGGGGCCTGGCTCCTGGCCGACGAGGTCTACAGCGGGGCGGAGCGCCTGAGCGACACCCAGACGCCCTCGTTCTGGGGCCGGTACGATAGAGTGCTGGCGACGAACAGTCTGAGCAAGGCCTACAGCCTGCCGGGTCTGCGGATCGGCTGGGTGGTCGGGCCGGCCGACGTCGTGGACGAGATTTGGGCGCGCCATGAATACACCACCATCAGCGCGACGATGCTGGCCAACAAGCTGGCAGCCATCGCCCTATCCCCCCAGGTGCGGCCCCGCCTCATTCAGCGCACACGGGAGTACATCCGCCGAGGTTTTCCCATTCTAGACGAGTGGCTGAACAACCACGCGGGGACCTTCACCCTGATCCCGCCTCAGGCCGCGGCTATTGCCTTCGTGCGCTATCATTTGGACATCAACTCGACGGAACTCGTGGAGCAGTTGATGCGTGAAAAGAGCGTGCTCATCGTTCCAGGCGACCACTTCGGCCTGGACCATCACCTGCGCGTCAGTTTCGGCCTGCCGCCCGACTATCTCCGGCCGGGGCTGGACCGCATCCATGAGTTGATTGTTGAATTGCACTAGGAGTGTTCAAGTCCGATGGAAGCAATACCGCAGTTTATCGGAGTCAGAGTCAAACGTCGGGAAGACCCGGCGTTGATCACTGGACAGGCTAAATTCGTCGCCGATATCCGGCTCGACGGCGTGTTGCACATGGCCGTGGTGCGCAGCCCATTCGCCCACGCCCGCATCCGCAGCATCGACGCCGGCTCCGCCCTCAAGACCGCCGGCGTCGTCGCCGTGTTCACGGCCGAGGATGTCAACCCGCACATGGCGCAGCCGCTGCCCATGGTCGCCAACCCCGATGACTACGAGCTGTTTCGCTGGCCCAAACGCTACCCCCTGGCCCAGGGCAAAGTGCGTCACGTGGGCGACCCCGTGGCAGTCGTCGTCGCCGAGGACCCTTACACGGCCGCCGATGCAACCGATCTGGTGTACGTTGACTACGAGATGCTGCCGGCCATCACCGACCCCGAGGTCGCACTCCGCGACGATGCGCCACTTCTGCACGAAGAGTGGAATGACAACCTGGCCTACCGAGCTGTCGCTTCAGGTGGCGATCCAGATAGCGCCTTTGCCGAAGCAGACGTCACCATTCGGGTTCGCTTAGTGAACCAGCGGCTGATCCCCAACGCCGTGGAGCCCAGGGCGGTGCTCGCCCGGCCGGACGATGCCGGCGATAGCGTGACGATCTGGACGACCACCCAGATTCCGCACCAGGTCATGAGTGCGGTAGTGAGAGCGTTAGGCATGTCCTGGGATCGCGTGCGGGTGGTGGGACCGGACGTCGGCGGCGGCTTCGGCGCCAAAGCCAACGTCTATCAGGAGGAGCTACTGGCGCCTTTCATAGCGATGAAACTCGGCCGGCCTGTGAAGTGGGTGGCAGGCCGCAGCGAAGACTACCAGGCCACCAACCACGGCCGTGACCACATCCACATCGTCGAGCTGGCAGCCGATGCCGATGGACGCGTGCGGGGCCTCAAGCTCAGCGGCATCGCCGACGTGGGCGCGTACTACATGCGCGCTACACCGATTCCAGGCACGCACACCATCGAGATGGCGGGTGGTCCATACCAGATTCCGAACGTCCGGGCCGAGATCACCGGGGTATTCACCAACAAGCTGTCCACCGAGCCATATCGTGGGGCTGGCCGGCCCGAGGCGGCATACCTCATTGAGCGCGCCATGGACGTGTTGGCCGATGAGATGGACATCGACCCGGCTGAGCTGCGCCGGCGTAACTACATCCCGCCTGATCTGTTCCCCTTCACCACGGCCACCGGTCTCACCTACGACAGCGGCGAGTACGCCGGCGCGCTGGACAGAGCCCTCGAAATCGTTGGCTACGCCGGTCTGCGCGCGGAGCAGGCGCGCCAGCGACAGAAGGGCGGGCGGTTGCTCGGCATCGGCATTGCCAGCTATGTGGAGATTTGCGGCTTCGGGCCGTGGGAAACTGGCAGCGTGGCCGTGGAGCCGGACAGCAGCGTGACAGTGCGCTCCGGCACCATGCCGGGCGGGCAGGGGCACATCACAGCCTGGTCCCAGATCGCGGCCGAGGTTCTCCAGGTTCCGCTGGAGCGTGTCTCGGTCAAGATCGGTGACACGGCCGAGGTCTCGCGCGGTGTGGGGACCTTCGGCAGTCGCAGCGCATCCGTAGGCGGCAGCGCCGTGGCGATGAATGCCGGGACGGTTCGGAAGAAGGCAATCGAGATCGCAGCCCACTTGCTGGAAGCTGCGCCAGGCGACATGGTGCTGGAAGCCGGCGTCTTCCACGTGCGCGGGGCCCCGGAACACGCAGTTACCTGGCAGGAGGTGGCCCAGGCAGCGCACACCGGCAGCGTTCCCCAGGGCATGGAGGCCGGCCTGGCCAGCGAGGAACGGTTCTTCACCCAGGGGGAGACGTATCCCTTCGGCACACATGTCTGCGTCGTCGAGATCGACCCCGAGACCGGCGAGACGGAGATACTGCGCTATGTCTCGGTGGATGACTGTGGACGCGTGATTAACCCGATGATCGTCCAGGGACAGGTCCATGGCGGCGTGGCCCAGGGTATTGGTCAGGCGCTGTTCGAGGGTGCGATCTACGATGAGGCCGGCAATCTGATCAGTGGCACTCTGATGGACTACGCGGTGCCCAGAGCCTTTCGGCTGCCGAGCTTCGAGAGCCACCGCACCGAAACGCCGACCCCGCTCAACCCGTTGGGCGTGAAGGGCATAGGGGAGGCAGCGACTATCGGGAGCACGCCGGCGGTCGTCAACGCCGTGATCGATGCCCTGTCCCACCTGGGGATACGGCACCTGGATATGCCTCTGACATCGCAGCGAGTCTGGCAGGCATTGCAACGTGAAGCGTGAACGTGAAACGTAATGAATTCACGTTTCGCGTTTTACTATGCCAGCCTGTCAACCCATCGCTTCCATGAGCGTCTACAGGTACTTGCCCGTCCGAGCGAAGGGCTGTACAATTGAGCCGGTAAGTGAGCTTTTCCTGGGTTGGGGAGGCACCAGATTGACCTCGATTGAACAGATAGCATCCATTGATGATGTGCAGGTGGGGCTGCGAGCACAGCGCTACATTGCTGATCGAAGTCTGTCGACGTCGATCTATCTGGCGTTGAAGTTGGGCAAGCCGCTGTTCCTGGAGGGGGAGGCCGGCGTTGGCAAAACCGAGATAGCTAAGGTTTTATCCGCTATGCTGGAACGCCCCTTGATTCGTCTCCAGTGCTACGAGGGGTTAGACGTCAACACAGCGGTCTACGAGTGGAACTACACGCGGCAGATGCTCCAGATTCGTCTATTGGAGGCTGCCGGCGATCTGGACGAGGAAGCGGCCATCAAGGAGATTTTCAGCCCAGAGTTTCTACTCAAGCGGCCGTTGCTGCGAGCCATTGAGCGCACGGATGGTGTCGAGCCGGTGTTGCTCATCGACGAACTGGACCGCGCCGACGAGGAGTTCGAGGCGTTCCTGTTAGAGGTATTGTCTGATTTCCAGATCACCGTGCCCGAGATCGGCACCATCAAAGCGGAGCAGCCGCCGGTAGTGGTCATCACCTCCAATCGGACGCGGGAGATTCACGATGCCCTGAAGCGGCGGTGCCTCTACCACTGGATTGACTACCCGTCCTTCGAGAAGGAGTACGAGATTGTATTGGCCAAGGTACCGGAGGCGCCGGCGCGCCTGGCGCGGGAGGTGGTCGCTTTTGTGCAGCAACTGCGGCACGAGGATCTCTACAAGCTGCCCGGCATCGCCGAGACGTTGGACTGGACGGCGGCGCTGGTGGCGCTAGACCGCGAAGACCTCAGCGACGACGTGGTCAACGACACGCTGGGTGTATTGCTGAAGTACCAGGATGACATCCAGCACGTGAAAGGCCCCGTCGTCGAGCGGATTCTGGCGCGGGCCGAACAGACCACGAATCGGATTGCGGGCTGATAACGAAATCATGCGGCCCCTCACGATCCATCTCTGGGCAGACCCCCTACAAATGCGACCGGATTCGGGTAGCATCTACAGGGCACGAGGAGTGTACTATGGTGCAGGAGAATCCTGATGGCTCCAATACGCCTTTGACAATGCCCAATCATCGCAAGATAAAGGGCTCGACTCTGCGGAGGATCTGTACGCAAGCCGGCATTGCCAGAGACGACTTCCTGAAAGCGTACGAGGAGGCGTAACGTCTATGGCAGGCAGCCGGGAAGGGCATGGGCACTTCCTGCGCAACTTGGTGCTCTTTGGCCGGCTGTTGCGTGCCCTGGGCCTGGATGTGACCCCAACTCAAATCATTGATCTGACCGAAGGCCTGCGGCACATCGACCTGCGCCGCCGGCAGGATTTCAAGAACTCAGCCCGGACGGTGCTGGTCAATCGGCACGAGCATCTGGAACTATTCGACCGCGCCTTTGACCTCTTCTGGCAGGCCAGGGAAACCGGCGAACTGGCGCAGATGGACCTGGGCCGGCTCTTGCATAATAAACCGCAAACACAGCAGGAGGAATTGATCCTCACTGAGGAAAATGATGCAGGCTCCGGCCCTGAGCAGGAAGATGCTGAGCCGGCCATTGACGAGATATATACCTACAGCGCGCACGAGGTTCTGCAGCACAAGGATTTCTCCGAGCTGACCCAGGATGAGATCGAGCAGGTAAAATATCTCATGCAGGAAATGGCATGGGAGCTTGAAAAGCGACGCACTCGTCGCAAGACTCGAGCGCCGCAGGGTGTCTACCTGGACATGCGCCGCATGTTTCGCCAGAACCTGCGCTACGGTGGCGAACCGCTGAAGCTCGCTTGGCGGCGACGCAAGCAGAAGCGCCGGCCTCTGGTCGTGATCTGCGACATCAGCGGTTCCATGGAGCGCTACTCACGTATTCTCCTCCAGTTCATATACGTCATCAGCAACGGTCTGGAAAAGGTCGAAGCCTTCGTCTTCAGCACCCGGCTAACACGCATCACTCACTACCTACGAGAGCGCGATATCGACCAATCGCTCGATCAGGTAGCGGACGCCGTGCAGGATTGGGCCGGCGGCACCCGCATCGGCGAGGCTTTGAAGGCCTTCAACTACGAATGGGGCCGGCGGGTCCTGGGTCAGGGGGCCATCGTGCTGGTCATAAGCGATGGTTGGGATCGCGGCGACATCGACCTGCTTGAACGGGAGATGGGCCGGCTTCAGTTGAGCAGCCATCGCCTCATTTGGCTGAATCCCCTTCTGGGCTCGGTCAACTACGAGCCGCTGACCCGGGGCATTCAGACTGCACTGCCGTTTGTCGACGATTTCATGCCGGTGCATAACCTTGAAAGCCTGAGGCAATTGGGGGACCTTCTGGATCGCCTGGGCGAGTATCGGCCACTGCGCCGGCAGCATCCGCTTCGCCTGCCGCCCGAGCCGGAGACGGTGGAGTGGTCGGGTGGGAAACTGCCGGGGGTTCTGGTCGGGTAGGTTATGTTCTGCACCAGACAGCAATTGCCGCCAGTATGAAATCACACGGCCCATGACATCTCGCAGCAGCCGCATGGCGCGGGCCGCCGGCATCGTCATGGCGGCCTTCGTGCTCAGTCGCCTGCTGGGGCTGGCGCGAGAGATGGTTATCGCTCGCCAGTTCGGCACCAGCCTCGAACTGGCGGCGTACCTGGCCGCCTTTCGTGTGCCCGACTTCATCTTCTACCTCATCGCCGGCGGCGCCCTGGGGTCAGCGTTCATTCCCACGTTCACCGAATACCTGACGGTCGGCAGCGAGGAAGAGGCCTGGCAATTGGCCAGCGCCGTCTTCAACCTTCTTGCGCTAGTGCTCACAACCGCCGCGATCGGCGCGATCATTCTCGCTCCACTCCTGGCGCGGCTCATTGTGCCCGGTTTTGACCAAGCCACGCAGGAACTGACAGCCCACCTTATGCGGCTTATGCTGATAGCGCCAGTGGTGTTTGGCATCAGCGGGCTGGCGATGGGCATTCTTCACTCCCATCAACATTTCCTGGCCCCAGCCCTGGCGCCCGCATTCTACAACCTGTCCATCATTCTAGCGGCTTTATGGTTAGGTCCGAGCATGGGCGTGCGCGCCCTGGCCATCGGGGTAATCGCCGGCGCAGTGTTGCATTTACTGGTTCAGATCCCCATGACCGTGCGTGTCGGCGCTAGATACACGCCGATACTCGGGCTGAGTCATCCCGGAGTTCGAGAGGTCGCCCGACTCATGGGGCCTCGCATCCTGGGCCTGGCCGCCGTGCAGGTGAACTTCGTGATCAATACAATCCTGGCATCCGGGCTGGGAGGGGCCGCATTGCCGGCCTTGAACTACGCCTGGCTGCTGATGATGTTGCCTCAGGGGGTCTTCGCCATGGCGCTGGCAACGGTGGCGTTTCCCACCTTCTCGGAACTGGCGGCCAGGAACGACGCGGCTGGCCTGCGTAGCACGCTGTCGGCCACCCTGCGGATGGTCCTCTACCTGACGGTACCGGCCAGTGTGGGACTGCTGGTGCTGCGCACGCCGTTGATCGAGGTGTTGCTTCAACGCGGCGCTTTCACCCAGGCATCTACCGACGCCGTAGCCTTCGCCCTGCAGTTTTATGCTCTGGGCCTATTCGCCCATGCAACGGTGGAGATCGTTGCCCGCGCTTTTTACGCGCTGCACGACACCAAGACGCCGGTAGCGATCGGGCTGGGTGCGATGCTCATCAACATTCTGCTAAGCCTTGTCCTGATTCGTCCACTGTCCTTTGGCGGGCTGGCGTTGGCAAACACTCTAGCCACCGCTGGAGAGATGGTCGTCCTGGTGTGGCTCATGCGTCGCCGGCTGAGCAGCCTGGCTGTGAGTCAGCTTGCAGGCCCTGTGCTGCGGATTGCCGTGGCCGCCGGCTTGATGGCGGCGGCCCTGTTCGGCTTTACCCGAGGCTTGCCAGGCGTTGACCCGTTGCTGGCCACTGCCGGCGGTATCAGTATCGGGGTCGTGCTGTATGTCGGGATCACCGCTCTCGCCGGCTCGGAGGAGGTCGGCGCGGTCCTCCGCCTGCTCGATCGCCGGCGTTTCGGCGAGAGGAGTCTGAGCTAGCAGATTCGTAGTAACGACTT
>JBHHXF010000131.1:0-8407 GCA_046756905.1 Anaerolineae bacterium
TTGGCGGGATCCCGTCGCTTTGACCGCACCCCCTTCGACAGGCTCAGGACGTCGCTTCGATACGGCCTCCACTACGTTCCGGCCTACTCAGGATGCTGCGCGGCTACCCTCTGAACGCTTACTCTTCGTATACGAACGGGAGGTGTTGTGACGATGGCTACTTCGCCCTTTGACCCCAACGGCCCAGCGGCCGACCTGGCTCGACTCTCTCTGGCCGACCTCTCTGGCCGGATCAAGAGCCGGGAAATCTCCTGTCGCGAAGCGGTGGACGGCTACCTGGACCGCATCTCGGCCTACGACGGCCCCGAGGGTCTCAACGCTTTCATTTCGGTCGCCGCCGATCAGGCGCGCGCTGAGGCTGAACGTCTGGATCAACTGCTCGACGAGGGCACCCACTTGGGTCCGCTGCACGGCGTGCCGGTCGCGGTAAAGGACAACCTGGACACGGCCGGCCTTACCACAACCGGCGGCTCGAAAGTGCTAGCCCATCACATGCCGGCCACCGACGCCACGGTCGTGGCCCGCCTCAAGGCGGCGGGCGCGATCATTCTTGGCAAGACCAACATGCACGAGTTCGCCTTCGGCATCACCACCAACAACCCACACTACGGCCCGGCACGCAACCCTTACGATCGGAGCCGCATCACGGGCGGTTCCAGTGGCGGCTCGGCGGCGGCTGTGGCAGCCGGCCTGTGCGCCGGCGCCATTGGCACCGACACCGGCGGTTCCATCCGCATCCCGGCGGCCCTATGCGGCTGCATCGGCCTGAAAACCACACTGGGCCGTGTTGGGCGGGGCGGGCTGATGTATCTGTCTTCGACCTTCGACTGTATTGGGCCGATCGCGCGCTCGGCTGAGGACGCTGCCCTGATCCTGAGCACGATTGCCGGCGCCGACGAGCGCGACCCGGACGCCTCAACGGAACCGGTCCCGGCCTACGCGCCGCCGGACACAACTGGATGGCAAGGCGTGCGCCTGGGCGTACCGCGCCACTTCTTCTACGAGGACAACGACCCTGCCGTGACCCAGACCGTGGAAGAGGCGTTGGAGACGATGGCCGCGGCTGGTGCCGAGCTGGTGGATGTGGAAGTCGGAGGGCTGGAGGACGTGGTTCCGGCCGGGTTTGCCGTCGTGCTGGCGGAGACGGTGCATCTGTTGGGAGCCTACTTGCGCCAGGTCGCGCCTCCGGTCACTCTGGCCGATGTCCTCGACCAGTTCGGCCCTGATGTCCAGCAGATTCTGGGCAGCCAAATCGGCCCAGAAGCCACACCGATCCCTGGCTACGCCTATCTTGACGCCGCGCGCACGTTTCGAGAGGCGTTCCAGACAAACATGGCGGCTGCGCTGCGCGACGTGGACGCCCTCGTGACCCCGACCACGCCTCTGCCGGCAGCGCCTATCGGGGATGACGCGGAGACCATGCTCAACGGGCGAATGGTGGAGACCTTCGGGACTTTCATTCGCTACACCTTCCTGGTCAACATGGCCGGACTGCCGGCCATCACCGTGCCGGCTGGATCCAGTGACACAGGACTTCCCGTCGGCATGCAGTTCATCGGACATCCGTGGCAAGAGGCCAGGCTGTTGCGTCTGGCCCATGCGTGGGAAAGCCAGCGGTAAGGGAGTTCCAAGAAAATAGTCATCCCAAGCTGACCTAGCAAAGGAGGGGAACCTAATGAAGGGAATGATCAGCCGTCGAGAGTTTCTGAAGCTCACCGCCGCAGGCGCGGTCGGGCTCGGTGCCAGCCCGTTCATCGCCGCCTGCGTGCCGGCCGCGACGCCGGCGCCGAGCAAGCCCATCAAGGTTGGGCTTCTCATCACCTTTACCGGGCCGGCCGGACTCTTTGGCCCGCCCACCAAGAATTGCGCCGACCTGGCCATTAAGGAGATCAACGACAAAGGCGGGGTTCTCGGTCGGTCCCTGGAGTTGGTCGTGGGTGACGATGCCACCGACCCCCAGAAGGCCAACGAGGAGATGAACCGACTGGTCTACCAGGAAACCGTGGACTTCGTCATCGGCATGCATTCCAGTGCCAGCCGCGAGGCCGCCAAGCCCATCGCCGGCAAGGAAAAGAAGCTGTACATGTACACCCCGGTCTACGAGGGTGGCGAGTGCGACCAGTACATCTACGTCCTGGGCGAGGTGCCCAACCAGCAACTGGGGCCAGTTATCCCCTTCATCATGCAAGAGTACGGCGGCAAGAGTTGGTATCTGTTGGGCAACGATTATAACTGGCCGCGCAACTCGAACGCCGCAGCGAAGGCGTTCATCGAGCAGGCTGGGGGCAGCATAGCCGGCGAGGAATACGTGCCTCTCGGCACCACCGAATACAGCGCCATCATCTCGCGTATCGACTCGTCCAAGGCCGAGCATCTTTTCCAAACCCTCGTGGGCGCCGACGGCATTACCTTCCAGAAGCAGTTCTTCGATTTCGGCCTCAGATCCAAAGTGCAGACGCTAACCACCCTCTTTGAGGAGAACAGCGTCTATGCCCTGGGTGCAGAGGCGGCCAGGGGGATCCGCTCCAGCTTCGCTTACTTCAAGAACCTGGACATTCCCAAGAACCAGGAGTTCCTCGGGAACTACACTGCCACATTTGGCAAAGACGCGCCACCGGTCACTTCGCTGAGCGAGTCGGTGTACGAGGCGCTGCACATCTTCGCGTTGGGTGCGGCCAAGGCCGGCTCGCTGGATGTGGACGCACTCCTCAAGGGGTTGGGCGGCGTGGAATTCGACGGGCCGCGGGGCAAGGTTCAGTTGAACAGCACGGACCGGCATCTGGCTCAGCACATCTATCTGGGCGAGGTTGACGATGCGACGGAGTACCGCATCGTCAAGGATTTCGGTTTAGTAGAGCCCAACGAGGCGTGCCGCGTCGCCTGAGAGAGGATTCACTACCGAACACTTTGCGTGACAGGGTTCAGCAAACCCCCCGAGCCGACGAATGGAATTCGCCGCTCAAACTGAAAAGCCCCCTCAGGGGCTTAGACGCTAGCGCCTGAGGGCGCTTTTCAGAGCCAGGGATTTCGAATCCTTGGCTCCAAAAGTGTCCGGTAGCCTGAGAGAGGATGAGACGAACACGGGCGCAGGCGTTGCGATGAGACCAATCCCATCGTGACGCCTGCGCTTCCCAGAGGGGACACTGTGCCGGAACTGTCGGCGATTCTGATCCCGATTCTCAACGCGTTCAGCCTGATATTCATTCTGCTCCTCATTGCCATGGGTCTGGCGGTGATCTTCGGTCTCATGGAGATCATCAACCTGGCCCATGGCGAGTTCTTTATGCTGGGGGCGTACGCGCTCTTCGTCACCACGGCGATGGGCCTCAGCCCCTGGTTGGGTTTTCTATTTGCGCCGCTGGCTCTGGCGCTTCTGGCCCTGGTCGTGGAGCGCAGCGTCATCCAACGCCTCTACCGCCGGTCCCTGGAGACGCTCCTGGCGACCTGGGGCCTGAGCATCCTGCTGCGACAGGGGGTGGAGATCATCTTTGGCAAGGGCTACCGGCAGATCCCCCACCCTCTTCCTGGCTCCCTGGAATTCCTCGGCGTAACCTATCCTGCGTACCGCACATTCCTCATGGCGGCGAGTATGGGCGTCGTCATCATCACCTATCTGCTCCTGTACCGGACCGACTTCGGCCTCCAGATGCGCGCGGTCATCCAGAATCCGGAGATGGCCGCGGCCCTCGGCATCCACACCCGCCGGGTTTACCAGGTCGGGTTTGTCTTTGGCGCAGCTCTGGCGGGGTTTGCCGGCGCTCTGATGGCCCCCCTGAGCTCCGTTTATCCGAATATGGGGCTCGACTTTCTAGTTGAGGCCTTCTTTGTGGTGATTGTGGGCGGCCTGGGGACACTTACCGGGCTGGTGGCGGGCGCTGTCACCATTGGCGGCGTGGAGAGTGTCTTCTCCTTCTTGTCCAACGCGGTCATCGCCCGCATCGTCGTCCTCTTGCTGGCCATCGGCATCATCCAATTCAGACCAAGAGGATTGTTCGGGTGAGGAAATCGGCGCTCAATCGGCACAGCATCCTGCTAGCACTCGTCATTCTGTTGACGCTAGCCTTCCCCGCTGTCGGTGGCGCCTACCGGGTCAACCAGTTGGGTAAATTCATGGTGTTCGCCATTCTGGCCCTGAGCCTTGACCTCGTCTGGGGTTATACCGGGATCCTCAGCCTGGGCCAGGCCGCGTTCTTCGGACTGGGAGCTTATATCGCCGGGCTGGCCCTCAAGAAGTTGCCACTGATCTGGCTCTACCCTGCGCTGACCGGGGCGATTCTCCTGCCTGGCCTGGCCGCTCTGGGCCTGGGCCGCCTGATGTTTTATCGCAAGATCGGCGGAGCGTACTTCGCCATCATCACGCTGGCCGTATCGCTTGTCTCGATGCAGACGGCGCTCGTCTGGTACGATGTGACGGGGGGGACCAACGGCATCGCCGGCATTCCGTCCCTTGTCCTGGCGCTCCCGGACCTGTCGCCCCATCGCCTCGGCAGCCACGAGATGTTCTATCTCCTGGCTGCAGCTCTCCTCGGCACCTTCTACCTCTCGCGCTGGATCGTGACCTCGCCCTTCGGCAAACTACTAATGGCCATCCGGGACAACGAAGATCGGACGGAATTCTTCGGTTACGATACGGCCCGCTACAAAACGCTGGTCTTCGCCATCGCCGGAGGCATTGCCGGGCTGGCGGGGATGCTGTACGCGCCGCAGGTTGGTTTCGTGTCACCCCTCCTGCTGGGCTTCGTGTTGTCCACCGAGATTGTCATCTGGGCCGCGGTGGGCGGGCGCGGCACGCTCCTGGGGGCCATCCTGGGGGCCATTGGCACCAACTTCGTCGCTTCGTACTTGAGCGAGCTTGTGCTATACTACTGGCTGGGTATCATCGGGCTCATCTTCGTGCTAGTAGTCATGTTCTTCCCCGATGGTCTTTTCCCTCTGCTGGCACGCGCGCTGGATCGGCTCTGGCCGGCGCAGGTGGCGAGGCCGGAGGCCGTCTTCACCTGGCGCCCGGCGACTCAGGGGGTTGGAACACAGCAGCGCGTGCCGGGCGAAGCGGGCAACGCACCGATCCTGGAGCTCCAAGGCCTGATCAAGAGCCTCGGCGGTCTCCTGGCGGTTAACAACGTGGATCTGGTCCTGGGCGCACAGGAACTGCGTTGTCTCATCGGCACCAACGGGGCCGGCAAGACCACGTTGTTCAACCTAATCACCGGCTGGCTGCGACCCGACGCGGGACGGGTGCGCTTTCGGGGTGAGGACATCACGCGACTGAAGGTGTGGGAGATTGCAGCCCGGGGTATTGGCCGCAAGTTCCAGATTCCCAATGTCTATGATAGCCTCAGCGTGGCCGATAATCTGGCCATCGCCGCCCGCAGTCGCAACAATAGCTTGGTGGGATTGCTCTTCCGGCCGCACCCGGTCCAGTTGGATGCGCTAACGCAGAGCATCCTGGAGCGGACGGGGTTGCTCGAACGGATGCACGTGCCGGCTGCGGAACTTTCGCACGGGGAAAAGCAGCGGCTGGAAATCAGCATGGTGCTGGCCAGTCGCCCACACCTTCTGCTGCTGGACGAGCCAACTGCAGGCCTGACGGTCGAAGAGACCAGAGAGAGCGCGCGACTCATTCGGACCATCTTCGAGCAGTGGGCAATGCCGATGATCATCATCGAGCACGATATGGGCTTCCTGCGGGAGATAGCCAGCCCCGTTACCGTTATGCACCGGGGTCAGGTCCTGGCGGAGGGATCGATGTCTGACATCGTTTCGAACCCCGATGTGCAAATGGTGTATCTGGGAAGGGTTTAGACGTGAAAGCCCTGGAGGTGCACGGGCTCGAGGTGCGCTATGGCGAGATGCACGTCCTGCACGATGTTGACCTGGACGTGGAGGCCGGCGAAATCGTCTGCCTGCTGGGCCGAAATGGGGTGGGTAAGACGACGCTGCTGCGGGGTATCCTGGGTCTCACCCCGCCGGCGGCGGGGACCATCACGCTATGGGACCAGGACATCACCCAGCATCAACCGTACGAAGTAGTCCGGCGTGGCGTAGGCTATATGCCGCAGGAGAAGGGCGTCTTCCCCGATCTATCAGTGCGAGACAACCTGCGCCTGGGCCGGCAGCGCCGGAGAAACGGGGAGATTCCGCCGCCGGTTCTGGAGGTTTTCCCCTTTCTGGCCGAACGTCTGGACCAGCGGGGTGGGACGCTGAGTGGGGGCGAACAAAAGATGCTGACCCTGGCGCGGCTACTCATCCAACCGCCGGCCTTGTGGCTGCTCGACGAGCCGACAGAAGGGCTACAGCCGTCCAACATCAAACGGGTCGAAGACCTCATCAGAACGCTCAACCTGGATCAGCACGTTTCCATCCTGCTGGTAGAGCAGAATCTAGAGTTTGCGTTCAAACTGGCACACCGCTTCTTCGTACTGGAGAAGGGCCACATCGCAGACCAGGGCCGCGTCAGTGACCTGGACAGCGCGGAGCGGGTGCGAAAACACCTGGTGATCTAGGCATGAGCAGCAAGTCCCTGGTCGGCAGCCTGCTGGTTGCCGTCGTCTTCCTGGCAGCCGGTTGCCGGCCAGGCGTCACGCCCACGTCCGCCCCCGCGTCGCCAACCAAGCGCGGGCGTTGTCCCGTGACGGGTGGTAGTCTGGTGATCGGCATGGAGTCAGAGGCCGACGTCCTTGATCCGCACGCCTCCAGCGGTTGGGTCACGCATCGGGTGATCTATCAGATCTACGAAAGCCTGGTGGCTGAAGACCTCACCCAGGCCAATGTACCATACCCCCCTCTGGTGCCGGGTCTGGCCGAGAGCTGGGACGTGTCGCCCGATGGGCTGGTCTACACCTTACATCTGAGGGACGGAGTGCGCTTCCACGACGGCACACCTTTCGATGCCGAGGCGGTCAAGATCAACATTGACCGGATGTTCCGGCGCGACGCTCCATTCTTCTCGGCCCGGGCGGCGGCGACGACCTACTATCTGTGGAAAGACCTCGACCGGGTCGAGGTGATCGGCCCGCTCGCCGTCCGGCTTGTCTTCCAGCGTCCGTTTGCCGAGTTCCCCCGGATGCAGGCGCAGTATGCCCAGGGCTCAACCGGGATGATCAGCCCCACAGCGCTGCAGCGATGGGGCAACGAGGGCATCGCCGATCACCCGGTGGGCACCGGCCCGTTTCGTTTCGTGGAGCGCGTGCGCGGCGACCGCATTGTCCTGGAGCGCAACACGGACTACTGGGGGCCCGAGTCCTGCCTCGACCGCTTGATCTTTCGGCCCCTCCCTGACCCGGCATCCCGCGTGAACGCGCTGCAGACAGGCGAGACTGACTTGATCTTCGTCCCCCCGCCGGACAGAATTGACCTCCTGAAATCGGCGGGTTTCGTCTACCTGCAGGGACCTGCGCCCCACAACTGGTTTCTGTTTCTCAACACGCGCGACCCTCGCTTCCAGGACATCCGAGTGCGACAGGCCATCGCCATGGCCATCGACAAAGAAGGCCTGGCTCGTGAGCTGCTCAAAGGCACGGCGAAAGCAGCGCATAACCTGCAAGCGCCGGCCAACTCCTCTTATGACCGCAACTTTCGGGGTCTCCCCCATGACCTCGAACGGGCCAAGGCGCTGCTGGCGGAAGCGGGGTGGGCCGACTCCGACGGCGACGGTGTTGTCGAAAAGGATGGCAAACCCTTTCACTTTGTCTTCCAAACCTCGGTGGACGGCTCGGGCCAACTCACGCCGGTGCCCATCGCCAGGTGGATCCAGCGTGACCTACGGAAGATTGGCATTGATGTGGCGGTCGAGACTTACGAATGGATCACCTACATCGGGGTCTGGACCGGCGGGATCAAACCCGAAATCGGCATGAACCAGATTTCATGGGGTATGACCTCAAGCTACTGGCTGGACATGATGGTCAACTCTCGCTGGCAGGCGCCCAATGGTCTCAACACCAACTACTACACCAACCCCGAAGTAGACAGGCTCCTGGACCAGGCTCTTTCGGAGCAGGATGATGCGAAGCGGGCTGCGCTCTATCGTCAGGCCAACGTCGTGGTGATGGCCGATGCCTGGCACATCCCCATCGTCAACGACCTGGCCCCGCTGGTGATGAGTCCCAAAGTGAACGACTTCATCCACGCGCCGCAAGAGTGGTACGATCTGCGCGGCGTGTGGATTGAGAAATAGAGTCCAGTAGGGGCGAGGCAGGCCTGCACTTAGGCCCCTCCCGAGCGACATCCTGAGGCCTGGTCCGGCCCAGGACTTGTCGAAGGGTCTGTCGAGGGACCCAGCCGAAGTGTCAGATTGACAGCTCATCAGCAAACGGACGTACTGTACTCTCCGACCCTTCGGGCCGAGCCTCTGGACGAGGCCTGTCTCGCCCCTACGGCCTAGCGCCGGATCATCGGCACATACTGC
>JBHHXF010000132.1:0-8398 GCA_046756905.1 Anaerolineae bacterium
CGGCGGTGTATTCATAGCACAGGTGTGCTGGGTTGTCAAATGACAACCCATTCACCGGCCGCTGCTGTTTCTCTCAACTCCGAAAGAGAGCATCCATGAATAGGAAATCAAGTCAACCCTACGCACAGGATGAGAACCAAGTCGCCACACTGGGCGGCGGCTGTTTCTGGTGCCTGGAGGCCGTCTTCGACGAGTTGCAAGGCGTGGAACAGGTCGTCTCGGGCTACGCCGGCGGCCACGTCCCCAATCCGACCTACCAGCAGGTGTGCGCCGGCGCCACAGGACATGCCGAGGTCGTACAGATAACGTTTGACCCGAAAGAGATCACCTTCCGAGAGGTCCTGCAGGTCTTCTTCGCCATCCACGATCCGACCACCCTCAACCGTCAGGGAGCGGACGTGGGCACGCAGTACCGGTCGGTCATCTTCTACCACGATCAGGAGCAGGCAGAGACCGCCCAGGCCCTCATCGCGGAACTTGAAGCGGCGCAGGTCTGGAAAAACCCTGTCGTCACCGAGGTGTCGCCGTTCCAGGCGTTCTACCGCGCTGAGGCGTATCACCAGGATTACTTCAAGAACAACAGCCGGCAGCCGTACTGCCAATTCGTTATCACCCCCAAGCTGGCCAGCTTCCGACAAGGGTTTGCCCACAAGCTGAAGACGTAAGCATCGACTGGCGCCGTGATCGCATGGCGCCAGTAGGACTCAGTTTGAGGCTGACGCAAACGGTGGAGCGCCAATATGGGTCACGCATTACCACACTAGGTTGACAAAACAGTCTTTTTGTACTAAAATGTTTTTCAAAGTTGAGTCCGCATCACTTTTTCACACCCGCACTCCTGTCACTCTAACCGCCGGTGATCGGTTCAGCTTCTCGTGTTGGGCCAAGTTGTTCTGTCGGTTGCCGGCCCATTACAATCGGCTCACAGTAAATCCCTGATATGACGCCGTGGTGATCAGCGAAGCGCCGAGCGACGAAGCGTACGCCACCACTATCCTGGCCATTGGCGCTGCCGGCGCGGTCCGGACCGAGACCCTGCGGGCGTTCACAGAAGACGAGTATTGGAAGATCATTGCTGCCCTGCCCTGAGCACACCTGTTGGACAAGGCGCGGCAAAAGTAGGCCGGCACGGAGCCGGCATCCTGCCTCGCAAATACAAACTCGACAAGGAGAAAAGAGATCATGCCATACGTTTCGGTACGACACAAAGTCAAGGATTACGCAGCCTGGAAAGGCGTGTTTGACGCCTTCAGCGAAAACCGGAAAGCGGGTGGAGAGAAACACTACTGGATATTGCATCCGGTCGATGACCCCAACGATCTCATATTGTTCTTCGAGTGGGACACCGTGGAGAACGCGCAGACGTTTCTCAGCAGCCCAGAATTGAGGGAAGCGATGGGCGAAGCGGGGGTCCTGGAAGCGCCTGAGATCTACTTCCTGGAAGAACTGGCCCGAGGCGCAACTGCGTAGACTCGCGGCGAGGAAGGGGCGCGGCGTGCGACTTGCCGTGCCCAAGCGAGCACGACAGTCTCGCCGTTGCCATTGCTGATTGCAACGCCCAGAGCGGGACCGGTCCCTACCTGTTGTTTTACGCTACCACTCAGCCGCTCCGGCCGGATCGCCAGACCTGTCCTGAGCGAGGTCGAAGGATCCGGCGGCTGAGACGGCAAAATCGCGTTGATACCGTGGCCCTCGGCCTGGATGGTTCGGCTGCGCTCACCACAGAGCCTGCCCTGAGCCTGCCGAAGGGTTTGACAATCCAGGCCGAGCGGGCTAAGTAGCAGCGTTAAAACTTGATCAAACAAGCAAAGGAGAACACAATGTCTAGAAAAACCGAATTGCCTCGTTTGTTAACAGCAGCAACAGTGCTACTCGGCATTCTGGCACTGGTCTTTGTACCGATCGCCGCGGCCGATGACAGCCCCGCCGTCCAGGTGATTGCAAGCGGCCTGAATAACCCGCGTGGCCTCGCCTTCGGACCGGAGGGCGCGCTCTACGTCGTGGAGGCGGGGCGTGGCGACCCCGGATGCGCTGAAGAGGATCGCGTAGACGGGCCGTTTGGGCCGGCCTGTTACGGGCCAACTGGCGCCGTGACCCGCATACTGGACGGCCAGCAGGAGCGCATTGCCACCGGCCTCTCCTCTTTCGCGTCGCCTGAAGGTCGCCAGGCCTTCGGGCCACACGACATCTCATTCGGCCAGGATGGTGCGTTCGTCGTGGTGGGCGCATGTTTTGCTTCAAACGATAGCTGTGGGCGGTTACTCCACCTGTCGGACGGCGGCGAGTGGCGCGAATCCGCCAACATCACCGCGTGGGAGCTCGATAACAACGTCGATAACGCACACGAGGGAGAAAGCAACGCTTACGCTGTCCTGCCTCTGTCCGACGAGCGAATCGTGGTCGATGCAGCCGGCAACACCCTGCTCCGTGTCACTCCCAACGGCGACATCTCGCTCCTGGCGTTGTTCCCTCCACGTTCCCTAGACGGAGGCGAGACGCAGATGGACGCCGTGCCCACCTCGGTGGTTGTGGGTCCCGATGGGGCCTTCTACGTGCCCGAATTGACCGGCTTCCCCTTCCCTGCCGGCGAGGCGCGCATCTACCGCGTCGAACCGGGTGAAGACCCTTATGCCGAGCGTGAGGTCTTCGCCGAGGGCTTCACCAACGTGATCGACATCGCCTTTGGTGACGATGGCAGTCTGTACGTCCTCGAAATGGCGGCTAACGGAATCCCTGCCGGCCCGGAGGGTGCCCTGATCCGCATAACGCCCGACGGTTTCCGCGAAACAATCCTCGACCACGGTCTTGTTTCGCCGGCTGGTGTGGCCATCGGCGATAATGGCGCTATCTACGTCACCAACTACGGCGAGGACGCCGGCAAGGGCGAAGTTGTGAGCATCACCCTGCCGGCATCTGTTCCACAGGAGATGCCGAAGACGGGTGCTGAACCAACTGTTGGGATGAGCCTGTGGCTCGTGTTACTCGCCGGCGCTGTCCTCGTGGCAGGCGGCTGGTTCCTGCGCCGCAAGCGCATCTACATGTGATGATGGGAGTGAGAGATTAGACGGAGGTAATCTTGTGAGCTATCTGCAACCGATCGAGTTAACCCGCCGGCAGTTCTTGCGGCGCCTGGCCGGCCTGGGGGTGTCTGTGGCGGGTCTTCCAATGTTGGCCGGCTGCCAGGTTCTACCGTCCCAAGCGCCCAGGCCAACCAAAACTCCTCGAGTAGCTTATCTGTGGCTATGGAGGTATGGTCCTTCTCGGCCGTTCGGCGACTCCTTCCGGCAAGGCCTGCGCGACCTCGGGTATGTTGACGGACAGAACATCACGATCGACATGTACGATGCGCAGGGCAGCACCGATCGGCTCGAAGAAATCGTCACCGAGCTGACCCGCGGTGACGTTGACGTCTTCGTCGTCGCCTGCACCCCGGAGGCGAAGGTTGCACAGAAAGTCACTGACACGATTCCCATCGTCTTTTCGGCTGCAGGTGATCCGGTAAAGGCCGGCCTTGTCGAGAGCATGGCCCATCCCGGCGGAAACATCACCGGGCTATCTTCTGTCGTGCTCGGGCAAAGCGCCAAACGTTTGGATTTGCTCAAGGAGGCGTTCCCCCACATCTCCCGCGCCGCCGTCCTGTGGAATCCCGCCCGGCCGGACAACAAACCCGAGTTCCAGGTGATGGAGACAGCGGCTCAGGCGTTAGGGGTGCAGCTTCAATCGCTTGAGGTACACCAGATCGAGGACTTTGAGCGTGCTTTCCAGGCCATTATCGACGAGAACGCTGAGGCCGTTCTTAACCTTGGGGATACTTTGCTCAGTCGTGCTGCGCCACGCATCGTCAGCTTCGCTGCCCAAAGGCGACTACCCGCGCTGTACGAGAATCGGGAGTATGTGGACCAGGGCGGCCTCATGTCTTACGGACCGAGTTTCCCCGAGTTGCATCGACGCGCAGCCGGCTACGTGGACAAGATCCTAAAAGGTGCCACGCCCGCTGATCTGCCCGTAGAACGTATCTCGCGATTCGAGTTTGTCATCAACCTCAAGGCAGCTCAAGCCATTGGAGCCACGATCCCACAATCGGTTTTGGCACAGGCAGATGACGTGATTCGATGAAGGAACAGCCGACGAAGGACGCCGGGCGAAAGACGACGGATCGCCGCCTATCTCGGTGGTCATCTTTCGTCCGGCGCCTTATGCTTCCCGTCGGGGGCAGCGTCTTCCGCAAGTACGTCATCATCCTCATCACTCTCGTTAGTGGCGCGTTGCTGACAAGCACCCTGGTCCAGCTCTACTTTTCCTACCAGGAAAACCAGATGGCGCTGTTTCGTCTTCAGCGGGAGAAGGCCGTAGCCGCGGCCTCCAGTATTGCCCAGTTCGTCTATGAGACCGAACGCCAGATTCGCTGGGTCATTCCGCCGCCGGGCATCGTGGATACCGTAACGCTGGAGCAGCGCAATCGCGACTATAACCGGCTCCTGCAACAGGCGCCGGCTGTCACCGAGATCAGTTACCTGGATCCCTCGGGACAAGAGTGCCTGCACATCTCCCGTGTGACGATGAGCAGCGTCGGGTGCAAAGCGGATTTTTCCCAGGACCCAAAGTTTCGCGAGGCACAGTTGGGGAAGGTCTACTTCGGTCCGGTGTACTTCCGCAACGAGTCCGAGCCATACATGACCCTCGCCATTGCGGAGAGCGGACAACAATCGGGAGTGGTTGTATCCGAGGTGAATTTGAAATTTGCCCAGGACGTGATCGCGCAGATCAAGGTTGGCGAGGCCGGCTATGCCTATGTGGTAGGTCCCGCTGGTCTCCTTATTGCCCACCCGGATATCAGCCTGGTTTTGCGGAAGACCGACCTCTCCACCTTGCCCCAGGTTCAGGCGGCAGTCGGTGGCGCGGTCGGAGACCGGCCACAGCGAGACGAGCAGGTCGGTACTATCGCCCGCGACGAGCAAGGCCGGCAGGTGCTCACGGCGCACGAGGCCATTGATCCATTGGGCTGGTATGTCTTCGTCGAGCAACCTTTAGCGGAAGCCTTGGCGCCGCTCTATGATTCGATCCTTCGCACGGCCTTGCTCTTGCTGGTCGGCTTTGCGGTGTCGGTCGCAGCGAGCCTGCTCCTGGCCCGCAGTCTGGTCACGCCCATCCAGACGTTGCAGGCCGGAGCGGCGCGCATCGGCGCGGGGGCGCTGGACCAGCGCATTGAGGTGCACACCGGCGATGAGCTGGAAGCCCTGGCCGACAGCTTTAACAGCATGGCCGCTCGCATCAAGAGCCTGGTGAATGATCTGGAGGGGCAGGTCGCCGCGGCCCAGGCTCGCTTATTTCAGGCAATTGAAAGCATTTCAGAAGGCTTTGCCTTATACGACGCCAATGACCAGTTCGTGCTGTCCAATCGCAAGTACCGGGAATTGCATGGCGAACTTGCTCACCTCGTTGTTCCCCCCATTCAATTCAAACAACTCATGCGGATCGGGGCTGAGCGAGGCCTTTACCCAGACGCGGGCGGGCGCATTGAGGCCTGGGTCAAAGAGCGGTTGGAGCGACACCGCCAGCCTCAAGGGCCATTTGAGCAACCACTCAGCAATGGGCGCTGGTTGCAGATTAGCGAATATATCACGCAAGCGGGTGAAATCGTCGGTGTTCACACCGATATTACCGAGCGCAAGCGAGTGGAAGAGGCGCTGCGCCAGCAATACGAGTATCTGGCCGCTCTCCACGAGACCACTCTGGGTCTGATTACCCGGCTCAACCTGGATGAATTGCTAGAAGCCCTGGTCATCCGGGCTGGACAATTGGTCGGCGCGCCCTACGGCTTTGTTTACCTGGTTGAGCCTGGCGCTAACGAGATTGAACTCAAGGTAACGGTCGGGCTGTCGGCTCAACGAATTGGCGAACGTATGAAACCGGGCGAAGGCCTGGTTGGAAGGATTTGGCAAACTGGCCAGTCATTGGCGGTGAATGATTACGACACCTGGCCGCATCGCCTACCGCATACTGGCTACAACGTTATCCGGGCCATGGTAGGCGTGCCGCTTACTCAGAGTAAAGATGCCGGCCAATCTGGTTCGCAGGTCGTAGGCGTGTTTGGGCTGGGCTATGATTTTGAATCGGATCAGGTGTTTGGCGAAGACGAAGTCCAGGTGTTGAGTCAGTTCGCCCAACTGGCTTCCATAGCCTTGGACAACGCCCGGCTGTATTCCGAGGCACAAGAAGCCCGCGCTGCCGCCGAAACCGCCAACCAGGCCAAGAGCACCTTCCTGGCCACCATGAGCCACGAGCTCCGCACGCCGCTCAGCGCCATCATCGGCTACAGCGAGATGCTGATGGAGGATGCCGAAGAGATCGGCGGTGAGGCGGAAGACTTCATCCCCGACCTCCAGAGAATCCACGCTGCCGGCAAGCACCTGCTGGAGCTCATCAGCGCCATCCTCGACCTTTCCAAAATCGAGGCCGGCAGGATGGAGCTCTACCTGGAGACCTTCAATATTCCGACCATGGTTCAGGGCGTGGTGGGTACCATCCAGCCGCTGCTGAAGCAGAACGGCAATGCTTTGCAGGTCCACTGCCCCGACGATATCGGCGACATGCACGCCGACCTGACCAAGGTGCGGCAGAGTCTGTTCAACCTGCTCAGCAACGCCGCCAAGTTCACCGAGCAGGGTACCGTCTCACTGGATGTCGCTCGGGAGTCGGTGGCCGGCGTCGATTGGGTGACGTTCAGCGTCAGCGATACAGGCATCGGCATGACGCCCGACCAGTTGGTCGGGATCTTTGAGGAGTTCACCCAGGCTGAGAGTTCGACGACGCGCAAGTACGGGGGCACGGGGCTGGGGCTGCCCATCAGCCGGCGGTTCTGCCGGATGATGGGGGGTGACATCAGTGTCGAGACTGAGCTGGGGATGGGGTCCATCTTCACCATCCGGCTTCCGGCGGTTGTCGCTGCTCCGACGGTTCAGGCTCAGCCTCCGGAAGCACCTGTTGCGGCGTCCGCACTCGAGCCGGCGCTGGACGGAGCGAGCACGGTGTTGGTCATAGACGACGATCCGCGCGTGCTGGACCTGATGCAGCGCTTCCTCAGCAAGGAAGGGTTTCGGGTCGAGACGGCCGCCGGCGGCCAGGAGGGGCTGCGGTTGGCCCGGGAGTTGCGCCCCGACGCCATCACACTGGATGTGATCATGCCGGGCATGGATGGCTGGGCCGTGCTGACAGCCCTCAAGGCCGACCCCGAACTGGCCGGCATCCCGGTCATCATGCTGACCATCGTGGACGACAAGAACCTGGGCTACGCCCTGGGGGCGTCGGAGTATCTGACCAAGCCCATCGACCGGGATCGATTGGCGGAGGTTCTGAGCAAATATCGGTCCCGCAGCCCATCGCGGCTGGTTCTGGTGGTGGAGGATGAGCCGGCAACGCGCCAGATGCTGCGGCGGATGCTGGAGCACGAGGGCTGGGCGGTGACCGAGGCCGAGAACGGGCGGGTGGCGCTGGAGCGTGTGGCCGAGGAGCAGCCGGCGTTGATCTTGCTCGACCTGATGATGCCGGAGATGGACGGGTTCGAGTTTATCGAGGCGTTGCGCAAACAGGAAGCATGGCAGCCCATCCCCGTCGTGGTCGTCACCGCCAAGGACCTCACCGCGGAGGATCGACGCCGGCTGAAGGGCTATGTGGAGAAGATTCTCCATAAGGGGGTCTACAGTCGTGAGGCATTGCTCGCAGAGGTGCGGGACCTGATCAGGGCGGTCCATCGTCGGTCGGCCGGGGTCGTAGCATGAAAGGGACAGATTGATGTCGAAGGTTCTACTGGTCGAAGACAACGAAATAAACCGCGATATGCTGACACGCCGCCTGTTACGCAAGGGATACCAGGTGGTCACAGCCATCGATGGCGAAGCGGGCCTGGCCATGGCCCGGTCGGAAGCGCCCGACCTGATCCTGATGGATTTGAGCTTACCCGGACTGGATGGCTGGGAGGCCACGCGCCGGCTCAAAGCGGCGCCGGAGACCCGGCCCATCCCCATTATCGCCCTCACAGCTCATGCCATGGCGGGCGACCGGGAGAAAGCGCTGGAGGCCGGCTGTGACGACTATGACACAAAGCCTATTGAGTTGCCTCGGCTGCTGACAAAGATGGAAGTGCTCTTGGGCATGGGAGGCGCATCATGACGAAGAAAGGTTACTCCCTGCTCGTGGTTGATGACAACGAAATGAACCGCGACATGCTGTCCCGTCGCCTTGAGCGGCAGGGCTACACGGTTACGGCGGTCGAAAATGGCCGGCAGGCATTGGAGATGCTGGTCCTGAGCGAGGCCGAAGGGGCCAAGGCCCACACGTTCGACCTGGTGCTTCTTGATATCATGATGCCGGAGATGAACGGATATCAGGTACTGGAACG
>JBHHXF010000133.1:0-8355 GCA_046756905.1 Anaerolineae bacterium
GTGTGGGATAATATTGGCTGGGTATGAATACACGAGGCGAAGTGCTGGTCGCCATCATGAATAACCTGCTGGACTTCGCCATTGCGCGCGACCACCACTGGTACCGCATTCCCGTGCGCAGCGTGGAGAACCTGCTCAAAGAGCGCTGGCCGCCACAATGGCTGGCATTCTACCAGACCAAAGTATTCGGCGACGAAGCCTATGCTGCAATCTACTGCACGCAGGTCCTGGACATCCGCAAGCAGCCGACGGTTGATGAAGTTTGAGAAAATAATCAGGTAATCGCTTCGGCACATATGACAACGGATTCTTCAGGTTTAACGGATAAAGTCCGGTCAATCCACCTGATCCGTTGTCATATGCATAGACTTCAGTTACCTGACTGATTCCATGGTCTTCATAAACCGCCGGCTTATGCTCAAAGCACGTTAGAAACACGCTGCATCCAGGACGGTCAATCCGTTTCTAACGGATTTCGCAGTCGCAGCATTTCAAGGTTCCGATCCAATGTCCGAAGTGGAGTTGCAGCATGAGCCCAGCAAAACGAAGACGCAAGAAGAAGAAGCAAAGGAAACGCAGGCCGGCCCCTGGCCGTCGCCGTCTCAGGGCAACAGTGGCAACCACGGCCCGGGCGGGGGACCGGCTGCGGAACAGAATTCAGGACTTCGCGTTTCAACCGCGCTTTAAGGTGGAGTTCGATCTGGCCCTCGCCCAGTTCTTCGGCGAAGAGGTAACACGTACTCACACCCTGGTTTTCGGTGAGGAGGAGCTGCCCGAGTTCCAGGAATGGTACTTCTTTGACTACCCGACCCGCTCCGCGGAAACGATCATTGACATCTTCGCGCGCGAGGGAGGGGAAAAGCTGCCCGAGAGGGAGCGAGAGCTCCTGGACCTGTGGCGACGTTGGAATCGGTATCGCCTGTTCGAGGTGCAGAAGGTCATGCCCGGCACCGGAGTCGTGGTCGAGGATCTGCTCAGTGGTGAGGTTCTGGAAGTGCACGACCGTTCGGCTTCACGCAGCATCCAGCGCTGGACAATCCTACTGGCACGGCCTCTCTACACCGATCGCCTGCACTTTACCGGGACGGCCACCAGCCTGCCGCCTCTGAAGAAAGGGAGCGTACTCGACTACAGCCGGCAATTGTTGGCCGACTTCCAGGCCCGGCATCCACAGGCGACGCTGGATGAATTCTATCGGCGGCGTGGCCTGGACATCCGACACTTCATGCGGCGCAAGGCGAGCGAGAAACCCGTATGGATCACGCCCGAGGGGCACAGGATTGAAAGTTGTGTCGCCCTCTACCGGGTGAATGATGGCGATGCCGTGGCCGAGCAACTGGACGAGGCCGAAGAGTTCAACTTTGCCGGCCCCTCGGCTGACTATCCTGATGCGCTGCACTTCAACTGGCTGCTGCGCGGCCGCTCTCACGTGCCCGAGGGAGCCAAACCCGAGGCCGACGCGTTGATCCACGAGTCCCAATGGTTCCTTGAGCCGGGCTCGCCAAGGTACCGCTCTCTGGGGGACGTGATCCTGTGGCCCGACAGGCTGGAGCTAAGCTGTCTTTCCAGAGCCCGTCTGGAGGCAGGCAAGGCCTTGTTGAAAAGCCTGCTGGGTGAGTCGATCAGGCACCGCCGTGACAAGATTGAGTCTATCGAAGAGCTTATGGCCCACCGACCCGCTGAGCCGCGGGCCCGCCCACACGTCCCACCCGAGGTGGCCGATGCCTCAGCTTCGGAGCTCCTGCGCGAGAGGTACGAGAACTGGGCCGATGAGCCCATCGAGGGGCTGGGTGGGGAAACACCCCGCGAGGCCATCGAAGATCCAGAAGGGCGTGCGAAGGTGATCGAGATGCTGAAAATCGCTGAGTTCATCGAGGAAGGGCGCCGGCGCGCCGGCGAACCGTGGTATGACGTCAACCAGATTCGCCGCGAGCTGGGCCTGCCCATCCCTGAGTAGATCCCGGCCACCCGCCGACAGCCTAGCCGACGGTTGAAATCGCCGGCTGACACGCAAAGCGCGTTCGAAACGCACTGAATCCAGGACGATCAATCCGTTTCTAACGGGTTTCGCAGTAGCAGCGGGGCATTTCGATGCTCCGCTGGGGACTCCAGGCGGGCTGCAGCAGATGACCCTGTTCGATTCTGCGGATCAAACGCCGGAGGACCCCGAGCGTGATGGTCCTGATGCCCAATCAGATTGACAAGACACGATCATCGAGGAAACGACGATGACAGACTGGGACTGGCTCTTGCACAACCCCGACGGCCAATTTCTCGAGCACAAAAGCGGCTACGACCGCTCTGGCGGGCGCGTCCGCCGGCGCGATGTGCGCTCCGTGGCCAGAGACCTCGCCGAGAGCCTCTCTGCCATGGCCAACGCCGATGGCGGTACCGTGGTGATTGGCGTGGAAGACGACGGCACACCCACAGGGGTAGACTATCCCGACGACCGGTTGGCTGGTGTTGACTCTGGCCGCATTGCTGCTGTTTGGCAGGGACCCCGGACGCTGGCATCCCCGCTGCGGAATTGACTTTGTGAAGCACGAAGGCACCGAGCGGCGCTATGGAGCCGAGTTAAACATCGTCAAGCGCGAGCGGATCGAAGCGCCACTAATCACGCTGATCGAGCAAGCCTTTGAGATCATCAACCCGCACATCCGTGAGCGCCAGCGGCTGGTGGATCTCTTCTTCGAAGAACGACTGGAGTATCCCACCTTTGCCTGGCAGGAGGCGATCATCAACGCGGTGGCGCATCGGGACTATGCGTTTGAGGGTATCGGCATTGAAGTGTGGATGTTCGACGACCACTTGGAGATACGCAGCCCTGGACAACTGGTAGAACCGGTGACCATGGAGCGCTTGCAGAAGCGAGAACGGATTCATGCTTCGCGCAACCCGCGCATTGTGCGCGTACTGACTGAGCTTGGCTACATGCGCGATCTGGGGGAAGGCATCCCCCGCATGTTCGACGTTATGGAAGGAGAGGGACTGTACCCTCCGGAGCTTCGTTGGGAAGCCGACGTAATCTTTACGGTGGTGCTGCGCAACACCCCCGTCTACAGCGTGGAGACCCTTAGGTGGCTGCGCCAGTTCGAGCCACTCGACCTGAGTGGGAATCAGAAACGCCTTTTAGCTTATGCCAGAGAACATGATGGCACTTTTACCAGCAGGGCGTATCAGATTCACCAATAAATGCATCACCCTCAGCCAATCGTGATGCATTGTGAGACTGAGGCATAGAGATTCCAAGGAGCTGTCCCATGCACGAAGGGGCCCTGAAGCTGATAAGCCAACTGACCCCCGACGAGGGCCTGGCGATTCTGAGAGCCCTGGCCCGTCAGGATGCCCAACTTGCAGCCCGGATTGTGGAAACCATTACCGCTCACTTGAGTGACGACGCACCTCAGACTCCCGAAGATGCCGAGGGAATCGCCGAGGACCTTGTCTTCGAACTGAACCTCCTGGAGGTGGAGGAGGTCTGGGACCGTGCCGGCCAGACCCGCTACGGCTACGTGGAGCCCAGCGAAGCGGCCGATGAGATGATGCAAGAGGTGTTGGAGCCTTACCTGGAGGAGATGAAGCGCTACCAGCGTCTCGGCATGCATGAGGCTGCCCGGTATACCTGCATGGGGCTCCTGGCCGGCCTGTACCGCTTCGAGACGGAGGAAGACACCTACATCACGACCATCTGGCACGAACTCTACCCCTATACGTTGAAGCATTTGGGGCTGATTGCGGAGGGGGAATGAGCTGCGGGCCGAGTGCCAGGGCTCCCAGTACCAGTCCTACAGGGAATTCACTCATACTCTGTTTCCTTTCGCTCCCGGCGACCGAACACGCACAACAGGCCGTACAGGCTTTCGACCACCATGTTGTGGTCTTTCCAGAATTGCTTCGCCTGCGGGGTGTGGAATGCATTGAAGTCGTTGGACAAGACGATGTCAGGCCCCGCCTCCACGGCGGCGGCAAAGATGGGGGCATCTTCGGGATCAGTGGTAAAGGGTAGAGCTGCGTCGACTTCCTCAGGCGTTGGTCGGCGGGTCAAGCCATCTGTCAACGGAGCCAGCAGTTGGACCACCTGGGAACGCGCTTCAGGGAAATCACGGTCGATCACCTCTTCCAGTTCATCCACCACAACGCGGCTGACCACCAGGTCAAAGGCTCCAGCTTCGTACAGTTCCAGAACTTCGCCGGCCAGGGTGGGATTCCCATCCCGATCTCGGGGGAATACGATCATGGCCAGCATGACCCCCGTATCCGGGAAGACCTGGAGCCGGCTCATGGAACCTCAGATTCCACAACTCGCATGGCCGCTTGATAACGCTCCTCCCAAATGCGGCGACGAACCTCACGCACATGGCGCATTAGTTCCTCTTTGGATATATCGCTCGCCTCGGCGGTTGGAGCTAGCAAGGCACTCAGTTCCCGCAACGGCCACTGCCCAGCTTCAGCCTCTCGGTGACGAACATAGGTTTCAAGTGCCTCAACCACGAACTGATTGAGGGATACATGGTTCTGCACAGCCGCCTGGGAGACACGCTCGTGGAGCTCCGGTGACACCCGCACTGTGATTCGTTTGACAGACATGATCTATCACCTCCCAACCTTCATAGCAGCATTATAGCAGCACATGCGGGATTCGTCAAGGACGACGGGCGTTGGGCTTGCGCAGCGAATGCTCGGAGGTGGTTTAATGACAGCGACCCGACCGCTGCCCATCGTGATGTACGCCAGCCCCACGTGTGAGGATAGCGAGCTGGCACGTGACCGACTGCGCAAGTTGGGTATCCCCTTCACGGAAATCAACGTGATGAGGACGCAGAAGCAGCTTACTACGTGGAGGGCGTGAACAACGGCTTTCGTAGAAGGAGAGATGGCTAGATAGCTAGATGGCTAGACGTATGAACGTTCAGCCCAGGGGCAGGCCGGTGATCGCAGCGATCAGTTCCGCCGTGCGGGGAACTGCCTCCTCCACCGGGCGCCGGCCCGTTAGACAGTCCTCAACCAGCGCCTGGATTTGTTCCGATACACGGGCGAATTCGGGGATGGCGGGACGCGAGCGAGCGATTTCCAGTAGCGGTGCGGCCCGGGCCAGAAAGCCGTTCCCTGCCTGGGCCAGGTTGTGAGCCACAGCAATCTGCGGGGGATGGTGGCCGGTGCGCTCGCAGAAGGGGCCCAGTATCTCCTCACGGCCGGCCAGATCCAGCAGGGCCAGCGCCTGAGCCGGCGCCCGTGACTGTCGATAGATCACATAGCTCATTCCACCCACCAGTGCGGCCGGCTGGCCTCCAGGTGCAGCCGGAATCGGCACGAAGCCGACGTTTTCCAGGAAGGTGGGTTCGTCCCAGCCGGCCAGGGAGCGAATGAAAAAGCTTTCGTAGGTCCCACCTACGGCCAGCGCAGCAGTTCCTTGAGCGAAGATGCGCGCCGCTTGGTCCCAGGCGTAGTCCACCACTTCTGGCGGGGCCAATTTCTCGGAATGCACCAATGAGCTCAGAAAGGTCAAGGCGTGCCGGCTTTGAGGGCCGTCCAGGACGACCCGATCCCCGGCGATGAGGTCGCCGCCGGCTGCCCACAGGAAAGGTAGGAGCTGATAGATAGTCGTTTCATCGCCATGCCGGCCACCCACCAGAACCAGGGGGTGTGGCCCCAGGCCGTAGCGATCCCGCACTGTTGGCTGCTGGAAGTGTCGGCCCACGGTCAGCAACTCGTCCCACGTGGCCGGCGGCGTCAGGCCTTCGGCCGCGAGCCAGTCGCGCCGGTACCAGATCACGCTGACGTCGGCGCTAATTGGCACAGCGTAAGGCGTACTGGTGTACCGATTGGCTGCCAGGAGGGCCGGGAAAAATGACTGCCCACCGACGGAACCCCACGCCGGATCCACTTCGGTCGGCGGTAGGAGGTAGTGTCGCTCAGCGAATTCAGCCACCCACACAGAGTCCAGCAGCGAGATGTCAGGTGCCTCGCCACGCCCAACCGCTGCGACCAGATAGGCGCGAAGCTCCCCCAGCGGTAACAGTGTAAAATCCAGATCGATCGGGGCGTTCGGATGATCGCGGTTCCACAGCTCCGCCGCCCGGTCCAACGGTTCACGCCAGCGCTCGTCGGAGAGAACGACGCGTAGTGTGGTTGTGGCAGAAGCAGCGCTTTTGGTGAGGGGCTGGGCGACAAATGTTCCACGCCCCGGCGTGCGGATCAGCAGGCCCTCGAAGACCAGCTCTTGCAGTGCCTGCCGCACCGGCGTGCGACTGAGGTTGTAGCGCTCACATAGTTCGGCCTCAGTCGGAAGCCGGTCTCCCGGCTGCAGGTCACCCGCCTGGATTTGCTTCTTGATGAGCTGTTTGAGTTGGTAGTAGGCGGGAATAGGGATGTTGCGGTCTATCACGGCCCTGGATTGACCTTTCCTCGTGTGAATGATTGTAACATTGTAATCACTATTATAGTTCAGGCTAGAGAGTCAGGTCAATTGGCGGCAGGCCAGGCAACCGGGCAAAGTCGTCCTACGGCTGCCAGGCGGGGTGCACCAGCGCAGCCAGCAGGGCGGCACCGGGCCAGGCAAACCAGTGGCGAGAGCGCACGGCACTCGTATTCTCGTCACGGGCTTCAGGCAGGGCACCATCCCAGCAGGCCGTGGTCACGAGACGATGGAGCACGGCCTGAGCACGCTGGTCGTCGCCGACCAGGCGTGCGTACAGGAACTCTTGCACATCGCCCAGCGGCCAGGGACCGGGGGTGTGGACAGACCCCAGACCACCGGCAGGGCCAGGGTAGTAGCCACCCGCGTTGGCCGGGCTGAAGGCGAAGTCCATGGTGGCACGCCAGATCGGGTCGTCGGCCGAGCAGAAGCCCCATAGTGGTGCCAGCACAGCCGGCAGGTCGTTGGCGTCGTGATAGAAGCGATAGGTGCCCTGCAGGTCGGTGGCGTAGGCAAAGAGGCGATGTCCCTGGTGTTCGGCTACCAGGTGGTGCTGAACAGCGACACGGATAGCGTCGGCTAGGCCGGCCAGGTCCAGCATCGTGAAAGGCCAACGGGCATTGAGGGCTGCCAGTTGGCGCAAGGTGTACCAGAGCAGAACCTGACTGGAAAAATGATATGGAAGGGGCAGTGGGTCGTCAGCAGGTGTTTCCTCGGTGCTGAAGAGGGCGACATTCCTGGCACGGCGATCCTGCACGACATCCAGGATGGGATGCAGATGGGGCAAGAGGCGGGTGACAGTGGCCTCGTCTGCGGTGAGGGTAGCGTACTCGACCAGTTCCAACAGCGGATAGCACTGCTGATCAAGCTGGAAGATCTGATCCTTGGGATGGCCGTTGGCCAAGTAAGCGCGGCCCCAGTAGCCGTTGGGGCGATGGGCGGTCTCGAAGAGCCACAGCAAATGACGCCGCAACAGGTCCAGTGCAGTCGTGTCGGCTGTCGGACGCAGGCCCTGCAACAGGAAATAGGCGTCGCGGGTCCAACTGAGTGGCAGAATCTGGTGGTCAGTCAGCAGGCAGATCCCTTCATCCACCGGCAGGGCGCAGCAATCCAACACGTAAGCCTGGGCCCGATGGGCCAGCAGGCGGGCCAGGCCGGCCACATCGGGATCGAGGGTGAGCCAGCGGGCCTGATAGGTGCTGAGCGTGGCCGCCAGGCTGCTCCTGGGCTCCAGGCTCGCCACAGATGCGGCTACAGCATGGGCCTCCGGTGTCTGGCCCAGGGCATAGATCAAGGTCAGTTGAGCGTCCTGCTGAGGGGGCACAGTCAGGCGGCCGCGCGCGGTGATCGGCAAGGGGCCGTGGCCGGATCGCTGCCAGGCTGGACCAGCCGGCAACCCCAGGACGACAGCCGCTGCCCCCACGTCAGGCGCTACGACGCTGAGTTTCTGGCCGTCAAAGGTCAGTTCCAGGGCTGTCGATCGGGGCGGAAGGGAACCGCGCTCGGTCAGTTGGGTGTAGCTAGCGCGAGTGAGGGATAGCGCCCCATCCCAGGCGTACGCCAGCGAGGCCGGCTGGTCCGTGGCGTTGTGGAAACGCCAGGTCTGGACGGCAGCCGGCACCGCCTCTCCGCCAGGGCGCGGTGCCCAGGTCGTGACGTGCACGGATAGACGGCCTGCACCACGGTCAGCCTCAGGCACCACCTGGAAGCGTGTGTGCGGAATGGCATCTGCCAGCAAATAGACGTCCGTCGAGCCAGGAACAGTGGAAAGACGTATTCCAAAAGCAGGCGCGTTGGGCTGCGCCAGGGCGGCACGGTAGGCGCGCACGGCCGCCTGGTCGTGGCGACGGTCGTTGGGGAAATGCGCGGAGGCGCTCAGAGTAACGTAGCCGTGGACGGAGTGATAGGTGCTGAGGGCGAGCAGGCGGCCGTCGGGAGCG
>JBHHXF010000134.1:0-8350 GCA_046756905.1 Anaerolineae bacterium
AGCGTATCGAAGGGCTCGCTCCCCCAAGTTCTGTATGCGCCCCAGGCTGAGATGCGAATCGAGAAGTATTCACCCTTACAGGTTTACACCGCGACCTGGCTCCACGGAAGATAGTCTTCCCATCGCTCTATTAAGTATGGCTTCAGCCGCCTGAATAGCTCTGCCTGCTCGAAGATGTGCTGATTGTAAGTTTCGTAATCCCACTCGCCAGCCTGCTCAATCAGGTTGGCCTTGCGCGCGTAGTAAAACGGCAGCAAGGCGGTCACAACCTTGTCGGGATCCCCTTCTCCTTTGTTGTAAACCACAGCAAAGTCATACACCACTCGCGTCCACAACTCGGGTGACATATCGAGTCGATAGGACCACTCGCCAGTCTGGCGGAGATTCTGTCGCACACTGTCCCAGTTGTCTGGCATCAGGATCGTTGGCCACAGGTCCCAGAAACGGGACAGTCCTTTGTTGAACGCATCCCAGATGGGGTCCAGTGCCGGCGGGATTGCCTCTGGGTCCACAAGTGGGAGGTCGCCCCAGATAGGCGCGGGTCGAACATCGGTTACTGTGGGCCATGTGCGCCGATAGATCGTCATCAAGCGGAACATGGTTCCGGCTACCTGAAGAAACTTCGGCTCAAAGCCTATGGTTGGGTCCTTGTAGTCGTGAGTCTTTGTGCCCAGGGCGGCTTGTGCCACTCGCCAGCCGGCAGCGACCACCAGGGTAGTGATCCAGATGTGAATTCCGAAGCGGGCGACGTCCGTTTCCCATACATCGCGGTCGGCGAGGAAGTTCACTAACTCGCCGGAGAGAGCTACTTCTCCGCCCAGGGGGTGACGGATGTCGGGGCCGTAGAGGGCTCGGGTCAGTGGGTAGCCCAGCAGGTCATTGATGGCAACTTCATTCGGGTGCCGGCTGTAGTGGGGTGTGACGAAATCGAAGTCGCCGGCCATGATAGGACCGGCCAACGCTTCGATCCAGGCTGGTGTCATGCTGCGCAGGTCCGCATCCATCAATACAACGGCTTGAGCGTTCAGCCCCTGAGCGATTTCAAATACCGCCCGGATTGCACTTCCCTTGCCCGACAATCCCTGGTACAAGGTAACGACCTTTGCGACAGGATCGGGAACTGGTGTGGTCTGTGCGATGTGGACAGTGTCGTCCGTGGACATCCCGTCGGAAACGATGATTACACTGGTGCTTTCTGGAAAGTACCGGATCAACCCTTCCGCTGCGGACTCTATGATTGCGCCGGCAGTCCGCGCATTCTTGTAGGTAGGTATCCCAACGACAATTTCGGCTGCGCCGATTTCTCGAACGCGGCGCTTAGCATCATCGCGTATGGCTGTATCGACAAACATTCTTTCGAAACCTCGTTGTGTCTGAGCAAACTACCTTCGCGTCATGTTACGGCACACTGGCCTGCGCCATATCTGCCGCTTCGGTCGGGGTGGCTGTGTTATTGAATATCGACTGCACGGCGCGTTCCAAGGCACGCCCTACCTCGTCATGCGCCGAACCCGTAGGGCGGACCTGAGAGACCTGCAGCAATTCTGCCAGGAATTGCAGGTACTCGTCTTCCGGGTTGTCAGGCCAGGCGGACAGGCGGGTTGGCAAATAGTTGGCTGCAATCGCCCATTCACCTAGCTTATCGGGTCTCGTTACCCATTCGATGAGGGACCACGCGATTTCCTGACGTTCTGGTGGCTGGGATACAAGGACGTATGCCCACCCTCTGAAGATGCTGGTACCGGTCCCCTTCTGGGTTGGAACGGGCGCAAATGATGATTTGCGGAAACCTTCTCGATTTTCCAGGTAGCGGTGTGAAGTGACGTTGGCCAGGCCGGCCTCCTCAGATAGATATATTGGCCAGGTGTCGTCCACCGACGTGTACTCGGCAGCGTTTAACGGTATAACGCCGGCTGCCAGTCCAGCGGCGTAGAATTGCAGAACGGCGGTCAGAGCGTCCTTGTCCAGCGCCGGCTGTCCACTCTCCCCAGTCAGGCGCGCCCCGGTGCCGAAGTATTGTATGACGAAGGCGTCGTTCACCAGCCGGCCTTCTCCGGCAACGGCAGCCTGACCGCCGGCTGGGAACAGATACTGTGCCGTGCCGCTCAGGACGTCGGTCCATGTGACGGGTTCTTTCCTGACCAGATTTGTATTGTAGATAAGGTGCTGGATATCGGCCTGAAATGGGAGACCGAACCAGGTGTTGTTAACCTGGCCGGCGGCGCGGGCTGGGGCGACGAGATCCTGTGCGACTTCCGGGGTTATTAAACCATCAAGAGGCTGGATCAGATCACGCTGAGCAGCGCTGGCAAGTTCGCGGACGTCCAGAATCGCCACATCGGGCAATGCGGCAGGCACTGCTACAGCGGTGCTGGCGAGGAAGTCCAGCATACCCCCCTTTCCATATGGCTTCTTCAGCACAACATCGACAATGACACCCGGGTGAGCAGCCTCGAACGCTGCAAGCTGCGCCGACAATCGCCGCTGTCCAGGTGTTTGGCCTACTGGCCCCAACTCTTCTGTTGTCCACAATGTCAGCGCTACGATGTCTGGTGTAGGCGTCGGGACTGGTTTGGTAGGCAGCGGCGTGATGGTCGCGCTCTCGACAGTGACCGTTTCAGGTTGTGTTGGTCCCGGCGTCAAAACCTGACTCAATTGGTCACAACCTCCTGTGACAATAGTCACCAACAACAGCAGGCTGACAATCAGGAACTGACGGGTAAGTGTTGAATTCTCGGGCATACGTACTCTCATGGACACAAGTGGCGGTAATTATACCATAAATGGGGGGTGATTTCCAGAAAAATCTGTTGTTTTAAGTTAACTCTGTCCTTTTGTCAGTTATTCCAGGGGAATTACGGGGCGAATTTTTGAACAAGTGACCGCGAATTGCACGTTCACCCGCCTGTGAATCAGAGATGAGGAAAACCTTAGCTGCCAGATAGGTCTGTTCACCGTATGAGAAGCGTAGGTCGGCCGTCGGAACGTAGCGGAGTAAATTGGCCTATAATTGAAGTCGCGTTTTCTCCTCCTAAGTGGTTGAACCAGGGCGATTCCCCACATCGCCCTGGTTCTTTGCTTTTCCTCTCACATTGAGTAGCGCTATCACCGGCGATGAATAGCATGAGGCGTTGGGGTGTGCTATAATCAGCATTTGAACCACAAACAGCGCCGGATGTGAACCATTTACCGGCTGCTTTCAAGGAGGTCACATGACTCGCAACCCGATCCCTCGAACTATGGCCAGGCTCTTGGTATTGCTTACAGCCTTTCTTATTCTGCCGGCCGGCTGCGGTGGGCCACCGCCGGCTCCGGCTCAGCCCGAAGAACCAACGGCAGCCCATTCAGAGGTGCCCACGGCCACCAGACCGGCAACTTCCACGGCGATCGCAGCACCCACCAGTACGTCTGCGCCAGTGGACACACCGCAGGCAGCCGCCGATGCGACATCAACGGTCGCTTCGGGTCGGGAGGCTACGTTGGAGCTGCCGATGAAAGGGAGTGAAACCGCGCCGGTTACGATCTTTGAATTCTCGGACTACTTGTGACCGTACTGTGGGCAGTATGCCCGCGAAGTGGCCCGTGAGGTCGAAAAGGCGTACGTCGCAACCGGGAAAGTGCGGCTGGTGTATGTGGATTTCATTGTAAAGGGTGAGCCGGCCCTGCTGGCAGCCGAGGCGTCTCACTGTGCCGGCGAGCAAGAGGCGTATTGGCTCTACCACGATCTGCTTTTCGAGCGCCAGTTCGAACAAGAAATCACCGGCAACTATCTGAAGGGGGTTGCCGAAGAATTGGGGCTGGATACCGAAAGCTTCGGAACGTGCCTGGACGAGAATCGATATCGGGGTTTTGTCATCAGCCTGACCGAGGAGGCACGACAAATTGGGCTGCAAGGCACGCCGAGCTTCATCATCAATGAGCAACTCATTCCCGGTCTGGCCGATTTTGAACAAATGAAACAGATCATTGACGAGGAGCTCGCGAAGGCGACAGAAAGAGGCGGCGGTACGCCGGCGACTACTGAACCGTAGGCGTCACTGCCTGTTTCACTTTCGGTTTCACTGGGACTATTGAACTTGTGGGGGTAGGTCACGTGCTAGCTTTTGTCCTGGGCGGTGGCGGCGGACGTGGCGCGCTGCAGGTGGGGGCCCTTCGGGCCTTGCTGGAAGCTAACATCCGGCCTGATCTCCTGGTCGGCACATCAGCCGGCGCGACCAATGCGGCCTTCGTGGCCGTTCGCGGATTCACGCCAGAGAGTCTTACAGAGTTGGAAGCTGCCTGGCGCGACGCGACCACGGCCGACCTGCTGCCGGTCAATTACCTCTGGCTGACCGTGCGCATGCTGTTCAATCGGCCGCGAACCCAGACCCACCATCGAATGCGGGATTTCTTCGTCGAACATGGCCTGGGACCCGACCTGCGATTCGGCGATGTTGCAGACCCGCGACTCATCCTGGTGGCGGCCGATCTGAACGAACGCCGGACGGTGCTTTATGGGGATGATCCGGATCAGTCGGTGTTGGAAGGATTGCTGGCGTCTACGACAATCCCCCCGTGGACGCATCCCCTGGAAGTGGAGGATCACCTGCTGATGGATGGGGGCGCGGTAAGCAACCTGCCGATCGAGCCGGCCCTCGCTCAAGGAGCCACGGAAGTCATCGCGCTGGATATTGCCGATCCCCGCGTTACCGAGTCAGAAGCGCACGGCTTTGGTCCGTTTGTCGCGAAGCTGGTGGCCACGGTGGAGCAGCGCCAGCTTGAGTTGGAACTGGCTCTGGCTGAAGCGCGAGGTGTGCCCGTCCATCGAATCGTTTTACGTGCCGGGACCCCTGTTCCTCTCTGGGACTTCAGCCAGCCCGACGCGTTGATCGCACAGGGGTATGAGATTACTCGTCAAGAGATTGCTGGCTGGCGTCCTGAACGGCGGTTGGCGTGGCGCGAGTGGTTGCGCCGGCTTTGGCGCCGGAACCCGGTGTAGGGGTGAGGCAGGTCGGAGAGAAGGTTGGTTTGTGCTATGGGCCACCAATCCGACCTGCCTCGCCCCTACAAATCGACCAAGCTGCGTAGTCGTTCCAGGTTCTCTCGATCCTCTTGCAGGTCATCCTCCTTGGGTGTCTCCAGCAAGCCGGCCAGGTGCTGAAGCCGGGGATCGTTGACGACCAGCCGAAAGGCCTCCAGCCCCAGAACCCCCTCGCCGATGTGGGCATGGCGGTCCTTGCGGCTGCCCAGGTCGGCCTGGGAGTCGTTCAGGTGAAGCACTCCCAGAGTGTCCAGACCGACGATCTCGTCGAACTGCTGCATGGTTTCGGCATAGCCTTGGGGCGTGCGCAGCTCGTAGCCGGCGGCGAATACGTGGCAGGTGTCGAAACAGGTGCCCAGCCGCTCGCCCTGGGGGGTGTTGGCCAGCAGCCAGGCCAGTTGCTCGAAGCGATAGCCCAGGTTCGTCCCCTGGCCGGCCATGGTTTCCAGCAGGATCCGGCTCTTGAATCCTGGCGTTCGGGCGTGAACCTCGCCCAGGGCCTGTGCCACGCGGGCCAGGCCGGCTTCTTCGCCGCTGCCTGTGTGGGAGCCGGGGTGTAACACCAGTCCCGGGATTCCCAATCGCTCGCAGCGCTCCAGCTCCACCAGCAAGGCGTCTCGAGAGCGGGTCCACAGGTCCTCTTTCGGCGACGCCAGGTTCAGCAGGTAGGCGGTGTGGGCCACCGCCGGCTCGATCCGCGTCTCGGCCTGGCGCTCGCGGAAGCGCTGCACGTCCTCGTCTGTCAGGGGCCTGGCTTTCCACTGGCGGTTGCTCTTGACGAAGATCTGCACGGCGTCGCAGCCGACCTGTTGCGCGCGCGCGAAAGCCCGGTCCAGGCCGCCGGCAATCGACTCATGCGCACCCAACCTCATGCTGTCCTCCTCAGTTTCTCAGAAAATGTGTCAGGTGAAGAAACTCATACCCGACCCACACCCCGGTCCGCCCGCCGCAGGTGCCAGCCGGCTCGCGTCACATACACGACCGCCGTCACGGCCGCGTGCAGTGGCATGGTAAACGACGCCACCAGGGGAATCCCCAACAGGATAGTGACCAGCATGTGCAGCGAATAGATGTTGCGCCGGCCGTCGAAGCGCCGGAAGAGCCGATCGACGGGCGCGGAGTCGGCCAGGGAGACGCCCATCACTTGCTTGAACTGCATGGACACGTGGCGGGCGAAGGTGTCAAACAGCAACATGACGACGCCCAGGAGCAGCGGTAGGAGCGTTCCCGTCCGCTGGTACATCGCCCAGGCAAAGGCGACATACCACGATTGTTCATACAGGCAGTCGAAGGAGTGTTCCAGAGAACCCAGCCGACTGGTCAGCCCCTTGACCCGCGCCAGCTTCCCATCCAGCCCGTCCATTACGTTGACTACCAGGGCCAGCAGGATGCCGGGCAACAGATGTCCGGTGAGGAACAACCCAGTCACGCCAAAGGCTACCAGGGATGTCAGGAGACTCATCTGGTTGGGCGTGATAGGGAGATCGGCGATGCGGCGGACGATCCAGTTCTCGATGGGGCGGTGCACGTACCACGCCATCAGGTCCAGCGTGCCTTTCTGCGCCTGCTCCACCAGCAGGTCTTTGCAGCGCGCCGCATCAGCCGGCTCCTGGATCCGGAACCAGAAGGGCGGCAAGGCCCGCCGTGATTCGGCCACATAGGGCTCGGTTTCCTGAACGTCCACCGCAACGATGGAGCGTGCCCGAGCCAGGCCATCGAGCCAGCTCAGCCAGGCCTCCTCCTCCCAGGGACCCTGAAATTCGGCCAGCCAGGCCCGGGGGCACAGAACCAACCCCACGTAGGCGCCGTCCGCGCCGGCCGGCCGGCCACCGATTTGCCGCAGCCGGCCGCCATCCACGTGAACCCCGACGGGGGCCTCCGCGGAGGGCTGGCTGTCATAGGCCACCGCGCACCCCCCTCGTCCGACAACGGCCTGTACGATGCGCGGGTCCAGGAGATACGCGCCCTCGACCACCAGGATAGGCGCCTCGGTCGCCGGCTCCAGACAACTGTGGAGGGCAGACAGATCGGGGGGTTGGACAATGACCCAGTGGATGTTAAGACCAACGCCATCAACGTTATGCAGAGTTTGCCGCAAAGCCATCTCGTTGTCACTGGTCGCTACAATGGCCACGCGCCTCAGGCCGGCGTGTTGGAGAACCCGCAGGAGTCGCTCGGCCACGGGGACATGGCAGACCTGCGTCCGGGCAGCCTGACCGGTCTCGGGCGCTGCCCAGACGCAGATCAACCCTTCGACAAGCGACGTCCTGAGCGTGTCGAAGGGCTCAGGACACCGCGCCTCGGCCAGCCCCAGCATCGCGCCTGGCTGAGTGACTTCGCCTCGAATATCCAGAGTGTCCATAGAAGCCCTACTGGAGACTATTGGAGGTTCTACGCCGGGCTAAAGCCAATTCGGCCTGGCGCAGGTCGGCGGGGGTATCCACATCGATCCAGGAAGCACCGGTCACATCATAGGCCATCAGACCGCTCTCATGCTCGATAATCCACCGGGCGGCATCGATAACCCGGGGGCGCTGTTCCCCGGCGGCGCGGACCGCCTCGACGGCATGGAAGGCGGCGTCGGTCAACCAGAACACGCCGGTGTCGATAGCATTCCAGTGAGTGATGCGTTTGCCGATGGCCAGCACTCTCCCGGCCGGATCAGCCCAAACCCGGGTAGCGTCTTCCAAAGCCACGTAGGCCGGCGGTCTACGATCCACACATAGCGTGTCAGCCCTGGGCCGGGACTTCAGGAGACGCCGCATAAGCAGGGGCGACACCATGTGGTCTGCCATGGCCAGCACAAAGCGCCGGCCTCCGACGGCCTCTCGAGCCGCGTACAACGACAGGCCATTGCTCCGGCCCGTGTGGGCGCTCGTAACGTAGGTGAGTCGGGCGCCCAGCCTGGAGCCATCGCCCAGCGTGCGCACCATCTCCTCGGCACGATATCCGACCACCAGGATAATATCCCGGATACCATTGGCGACGAAGGCCTCCAGAGTGTAGGCGATAAGGGGACGACTTCCTATTGGCACCAGGGGTTTGGCCGTACGGAGGGTGAGTGGCCTCATACGACCCCCGTCCCCGGCTGCCAGCACCACACCGACGGTGGTAGCAGCGAATCCACTGGCAGCTTTCGTTCGCCTGGTCATTCTGTTGCCTCCCGTTCAAGATAGGTTGTCCGGCTGAATGTTGATGGATGGATGCAGAGATTCACCTGAGGGTCGGGAGTTAGACCCAGTAGCTCCAGATTTGAGGAGTCCGCACCCCTAGGTGCGGCTCCGTTCGGCACCCTTCGACGGGCTCAGGACGTCGCGTAGGCGTGCCTTA
>JBHHXF010000135.1:0-8343 GCA_046756905.1 Anaerolineae bacterium
TCTGAAGAACATTCTGGCCAAACTCCGCGCGCGAAACCGGACCGAGGCCGTGGCCTACGCACTTCGGACGGGCCTGGTGCACGTGTCGCCGGCGGAAAGGAACTGACGCGGTGACCCATTCCGCTTGCCCAAAGTGTCTTCTCAAGAACATTATGGCTAGATGGTTAGATGGCTGGATGGCTGGGCGGTACGCGGGCCAACAAGCCATCCAGCCATCCAGCCATCTTGTCATCTGCCTTCGGAGCAGGTTCTGCCCAGATGGGTAGTTCTCCCCCCGTGCGGTTGACAAGCTTGCAAACCTTGTGGTAGAATCTCACCCATCCTTCAGATCACCAGGCCCTTGTTAGGAGCTGTACTGGTCGTGTTCGTTTCGCTGTGCCAGGCAGAACACAACACGGTGACGGCAACCCACGTTGTTCTGGGCTCCGGGCACCCCTACTTGACCTTAGGCGGAAGTGGCTGAACACAGCTTGTTCCCAGGAGTTGAGCACATTGAGGTGATTGACCCCGCCACCCACGCCCCATATCTGCCGGCCAAACCCCTGAGTGTTTACCAATCGGCTCGATTACCGGCGTAAGTCTACCATATACACAATGTATCGTCCGCTTTTGGGAAGACTGACTCACGCTTCGTGAGTTGCGATTTGGAAAGGGGGTGATCATTCCAGTCACCAAGACCAAGTTCGTACTTCTATTCCACCGGCAATTATCCTACATACGTGTAAGGAGGGAAACGCGATGAAGAAGCTCATGCCACTGTTGTGGCTGACTGTGATTTTGTTGCTCGTCGTCGCATGTGGGGGTGGAGCAACCCCTGCACCGACCGAGCCGCCGGCTGAGCAGCCGACTCAAGCGCCAGTATCGAAGGAGGGTGAGCCGTACACATTGGGGATGGTCGCTTCGGTGACGGGGCCCATCTCCTTCCTGGGAGTCCCCGAGCGAGATACCGGGCTGATGTTGATGGAGAAGATCAACGCGGCTGGGGGCATCAAGGGGCCCGACGGGCTGATGCACAAGCTAGAGGTGCTGGTGGAGGACGATGCCACCGACACAGGGAAAGCTGTCCTGGCCGCCAAGAAGCTAATCGAGCAAGACCAGGTGCAGGTGCTCATCGGGTCCAGCGGGTCGCCGGCCAGCATCGCCATGGTGGAGGTAGCGACGGAGGCCGAGGTTCCGATGATCTCCATGGCATCGTCCAGCGCCATCGTGAATCCGGTGCCCGAACGCTTCTGGATCTTCAAGACACCCCAGGAGAACCTGCCGGTGGCACAGGTGCAGGCGGACTACTGGAAAGCCAAGGGAGTCACACGGGTGGCGTCGCTGGGGGTCAACAACGCCTTTGGTCAGGACTCACGCAACGCGATGCAGCAGGTGTATGGTGAGGCCGGCATCGAGATCGTCGCCGACGAGCTATTCCAGCCGGGGGACAAGGATTTCCGGGCGCAACTCACCAAGATCAAGGGGCTGAACCCGGAGGGGCTGGTGGTCCACGCGACGCCTGGTGAGGGCGCGCCGGTGACGGTGCAGTTCCGGGAGTTAGGGTTTGACATTCCCATCGTGCACAACCACGGAATCGGCTCCAGGGGCTTCATCGACCTGGCCGGGGACGCGGCGGAGGGGGTACTCTTCCCCATCGGCAAGCTCCTGGTGGCGGAGGGTCTCCCCGATGGCGACCCGCAGAAGGCGACGCTGCTGGAGTACATACAGGAGTACACGGACTACACCAACGGGCAGCCGCGCAGCACCTTCGGCGGGCACGCCTGGGACGCGGTGATGATGTCGGTGCACTGTCTGGAGAAGGTGGGGCCCGATGCAGCCAAGCTCCGAGGCTGCTTCGAGAGCGACCTGACGAACTTCATCGGAATCTCCGGCATCTTCAACATCAGCGACACGGATCACGTGGGCATCTCCAAGGAGTCCCTGGTGCTGGTCGAGATCCAGAACGGCGAGTGGGTCTATGTCTCACCAGACGACTATGCTCAAGCGCCAGTGTTGAAAGAGGGTGAGCCGTACACATTGGGGATGGTCGCTTCGGTGACGGGGCCCATCTCCTTCCTGGGAGTCCCCGAGCGAGATACCGGGCTGATGTTGATGGAGAAGATCAACGCGGCTGGGGGCATCAAGGGGCCCGACGGGCTGATGCACAAGCTAGAGGTGCTGGTGGAGGACGATGCCACCGACACAGGGAAAGCTGTCCTGGCCGCCAAGAAGCTAATCGAGCAAGACCAGGTGCAGGTGCTCATCGGGTCCAGCGGGTCGCCGGCCAGCATCGCCATGGTGGAGGTAGCGACGGAGGCCGAGGTTCCGATGATCTCCATGGCATCGTCCAGCGCCATCGTGAATCCGGTGCCCGAACGCTTCTGGATCTTCAAGACACCCCAGGAGAACCTGCCGGTGGCACAGGTGCAGGCGGACTACTGGAAAGCCAAGGGAGTCACACGGGTGGCGTCGCTGGGGGTCAACAACGCCTTTGGTCAGGACTCACGCAACGCGATGCAGCAGGTGTATGGTGAGGCCGGCATCGAGATCGTCGCCGACGAGCTATTCCAGCCGGGGGACAAGGATTTCCGGGCGCAACTCACCAAGATCAAGGGGCTGAACCCGGAGGGGCTGGTGGTCCACGCGACGCCTGGTGAGGGCGCGCCGGTGACGGTGCAGTTCCGGGAGTTAGGGTTTGACATTCCCATCGTGCACAACCACGGAATCGGCTCCAGGGGCTTCATCGACCTGGCCGGGGACGCGGCGGAGGGGGTACTCTTCCCCATCGGCAAGCTCCTGGTGGCGGAGGGTCTCCCCGATGGCGACCCGCAGAAGGCGACGCTGCTGGAGTACATACAGGAGTACACGGACTACACCAACGGGCAGCCGCGCAGCACCTTCGGCGGGCACGCCTGGGACGCGGTGATGATGTCGGTGCACTGTCTGGAGAAGGTGGGGCCCGATGCAGCCAAGCTCCGAGGCTGCTTCGAGAGCGACCTGACGAACTTCATCGGAATCTCCGGCATCTTCAACATCAGCGACACGGATCACGTGGGCATCTCCAAGGAGTCCCTGGTGCTGGTCGAGATCCAGAACGGCGAGTGGGTCTACGTCTCGCCGGATGACTATGCGGAAGCGCCGTAGAATGGCTAATGGCAGATAGCTGATGGCAGATGGCAGATGGGCAGACAGCAAGTGACCCCTACAATCAGCCATCAGCCATCGGCTATCAGCCACTAGCTGGTGGGAATGACATGTCCTTTGAGAGCCAACTTCTGCAGTTTCTCTTCGCCGGCCTGACCCTGGGCAGCATCTATGCCTTGATCGCTCTGGGTTTCGTGACCATCCACAACGTTACCGGCATAGTCAACTTCGCTCAGGGTGACTTCGCCATGCTGGGCGCGCTGATTACCGTGACGCTCTATCACCGCACCTCACTGTTTAACCGTGTGGTTACTGTGAATTTGAATTGGCCCCTCCCTCTGGCCGCCCTGGTGGCCGTCCTGCTGACGACGGGTATCGGTGTGATACTGTACTTGTTGGCCATTCGGCCGGCCCGAGGCGCCTCTGTGATATCCCTGATCATCATCACCATTGGTGCGTCTATCACACTGCGGGGCCTGGGTTTGATCGTCTGGTGGACTGATCCTTATCCGTTGCCGGCCTTCACCCCCGGACCGCCGTTGGAAATTGCCGGAGCGATCCTCACCCGGCAAAATCTGTGGGTGGTGGGCGCTATGCTGGTGATCGTTTGCGGACTGTACCTCTTTTTCGAGCGGACGCTGTTGGGCAAAGCATTGCGCGCCTGCGCCATCGACCGAGATGCGGCGCGGCTCATGGGCATCAGCGCCGATCGCATGGCCTTGTTCTCGTTCGCTCTGGGGGCGGCGGTAAGCGCGGTGGCCGGTATCGTCATCACCCCCTCCACGTTTATGGCCTATGATTCGGGGACACTGCTGAGCTTGAAGGGATTCGTGGCGGCCATCATGGGAGGACTCGTGAGCGCGCCGATGGCGGTGGCCGGCGGTCTGACCCTGGGCCTGGTCGAGGCCTTTGGTGCGGGGTTGCTCTCATCCTCGTATAAGGACGCTTTCGCCTTTTTGACATTATTCATCATCCTGTTGCTGCGCGTCGGAGGCATATTCGGCCAGCAGACTGCGGAAGCATAGGGGGAATTTAGGGTGAAAGAGCAGGCTCGCAGTTCACAATTGACAATTGACAATTCACAATTCACAATTCGCGCCTTTCTGCTCAACCATGGCAACCTGGCCATGTTTATCGTGCTGGCGATTTTTCTGGCTGTACTGCCCGGGTTGGTGACCAACAACTACCATCTGGGCATCCTGGTATTTGTCGGGCTAAACACGATGTTGACGGTGGGCCTGTCATTGCTCATGGGCTACACCGGCCAGATATCCCTGGGCCATGCTGTCTTTTACGGCAGCGGCGCCTACATCACCGGCTTGCTGACGACCCGCTTCGACTGGTCGCCGTGGCCGGCGGTGGCAGTCGCGGCGCTGATCACTGCCGGGCTGGCCTATGTCATCGGCATCCCCATCTTCCGCCTTCGTGGCCACTACCTGGCAATGGCAACCCTGGGGCTCAACATCATCCTGGAAGCGGTGCTGATTACTGAAACGGAATGGACAGGGGGACCGAACGGAATGCTCAGCATACCCAGACTGGCTGTTGGCAACTGGGTCTTGAAAAGTGACCGGTCCTATTACTACGTGGTGTGGATTATTGCGCTGATCATACTGGCATTGTCGCTGAACATCGTCAACTCCCGGGTTGGACGCGCCCTACGGGCCGTCCACGCCAGCGAGCTGGCTGCGGCCTCGATGGGAGTGGACGTCAACGCTTTTAAGCTCAAGGTTCTGGTCTTGAGCGCCATCTATGCCAGCCTGGCCGGCAGCCTGTTCGCATTCTACCTGCGAATCGTGACCCCTGGTTCATTCAACTTTATCTTTTCCATCCAACTGGTCGTGATGGTGGCCATCGGGGGGCTGGCCAGCATCTGGGGGGCTATTTTCGGGGCCGCAACTGTGACTCTGCTGAGCGAAGTCCTGCGGAATGTGATGCCGCACCTGGTCCGTGGCGCGTCAGCCGAGGTGGAAATCCTGGCATTTGGGGTTATCCTAGTCGTAATCATGGTCTTCATGCCCGAGGGCCTTACGACGGGCATCGTCAATCGAGTGCGCAGGCGGCGCGTTGGCGAACCGTGGGCAAATGAATTATCAACGGAGGAAAACGCTGCGCATTGACATACTGAAGGCAGCAGAGCCTGTAGTTGGGGAACATTCGCGGAAAGATGCCCTACTAAGTGTCAGCCATCTTCGCAAAGAGTTCGGCGGATTGGTGGCTGTCAATGGTCTCAGCTTTGCGGTGTGGCCAGGGGAAATCCTGGCCATTATAGGCCCCAATGGTGCTGGCAAGACAACCTTGTTTAATCTGATCACCGGGGTTCATCCCCTGAGTGGTGGGGAGGCTCACTTTATGCAGCGCCGGCTCAACGGATTGAAGCCGCACGTCATAGCGCGATTGGGCCTGGCGCGCACTTTTCAGAATGTCCATCTTTTCGACAACATGACAGTGTTGGAGAATACCATGGTTGGGCGTCACCTCAGGAGCCGCTACGGTTTCTGGGAAGCGGCCGTACAGGTCCCGTGGGCCAAGCGAGAAGAGCGGGAAACGCGCGAGCGGGCGATGGAGTACCTAGATTTGGTTGGCCTGGCCGCTCATGCAACTGACCTGGCGTCGAACCTGCCCTTTGGAAAGCAGCGCTTACTGGAACTGGCCCGTGCTCTGGCGAGCGAGCCGGCCTGCCTGCTGTTGGATGAGCCCGGCGCCGGCCTCAGCCGAGGGGAAGTTATCGACGTGGACAACCTCATCCGGCGCGTGCGTGACGAGCGGGGCATCACGGTGTTGTTGGTAGAGCACAACATGGACCTGGTGATGGGCATCGCCGACCGGGTGATAGTCCTGAACTACGGCGAAAAGATCGCCGAGGGAACACCGGCCCAGGTGCAAGGGGATGAACGGGTAATTGCCGCCTATCTGGGGGACGACTAGAAGGATGTTGCTGGAACTGCGGAATGTCAGAACCTACTACGGCCGAATTCAGGCGCTGAAGGAAGTCTCCCTGGGAGTTGCGGAGGGGGAGATGGTGACCCTCATCGGGGCCAACGGGGCCGGCAAGACGACACTACTGAGAACTATCTCCGGTTTCCTGGAACCCCGGCACGGCGATGTGCTGTTCGAAGGGCGCTCCATCAAAGGCGCATTGCCCGAACGGATCGTCGCTCTGGGGATCAGCCATGTCCCGGAGCGCCGGCAGGTCTTCGCCCCGATGAGCGTCCTGGACAACCTGATTCTGGGGGCGTATCATCGCTACCGACGTGACGGTCAGAAGGAAATCCAGCGGGATTTGGACGTCGTCTTTGAGATATTCCCGGTGTTGAAAGAGCGTCAAGGCCAAGCGGCCGGCACGCTGTCCGGCGGGCAACAGCAGATGTTAGCTGTTGGGCGCGGCTTGATGGCCCGGCCTCGGCTTCTCCTTCTGGACGAACCATCTCTGGGATTGGCCCCGCTGCTGGTGCGCGAGCTGTTCCAGGTCGTCGCGGAGCTTCGGGAGCGCGGCACAACCATCCTGTTGGCGGAGCAGAATGCCCGCGCAGCCCTACGCGTAGCTGATCGCGGCTATGTGTTGGAAGTTGGCCATGTTGTCCTGAGTGGGACGACACAAGAGCTAGTCAATGCTGAGTTAGTGCAGCAGGCATATCTGGGAAGCTCCAAAAACGAGAGGAAGGAGGATCATGTACTGGAACGAGGAATTGGAGACGCTATCGCGGGATCGTCTGGAAACCCTCCAGCTTGAACGACTCCAGACGGTTGTCGGGCGCGTCTACGAAACATCTCTCTTTTACAAACAGGCTTTCGACGACAAGGGCGTCCGTCCCGGCGACATTCAGTCCCTGGACGACCTGAGCAAGCTACCTTTCACAAACAAGGCCGACCTGCGGGACCATTACCCGTTCGGGATGTTCGTGGTGCCGCACGAACAAATCGTGCGCATACATGCCTCAAGCGGAACCACGGGCAAGCTGACCGTGGTGGGTTACACCCAGCATGACATGGACGTGTGGGCCGAAGTAATGGCGCGTACGCTCAGGGCCGCCGACGTGACCATGGAAGATGTGGTTCACAATGCCTATGGCTACGGCCTGTTCACCGGCGGGCTGGGGTTCGCCCTGGGTTCAGAAACGATTGGTGCGGCCACGGTTCCCGTGTCTGGCGGATTCAGCAAGCGTCAACTGATGCTGATGGAGGACTTCGGCGCTACGATCGTGTGTTGTACACCCTCCTACGCCCTGGTACTGGCCGAGATGGCCGAGGAAGAAGGCATCGACTTCCGGGAAAGGATGAAGCTGCGGGCCGGCTTCTTTGGGGCCGAGCCATGGACGGAGGCCATCCGGCAGGAGATCGAGGCGCGCATGGGCCTGGAAGCCTTCGACATCTACGGCCTCAGCGAGATCATCGGGCCGGGCGTGTCGGTGGAATGTCACGAGCACGACGGTCTCCACATCTTCGAAGACCACTTCCTGGCAGAGGTCATCGACCCGGAGACAGGTGAGCGCCTGCCTTACGGCTCCGAAGGTGAGCTTGTTTTCACTACCCTGACCAAAGAGGGGATGCCGCTGATCCGCTATCGCACGCGGGATCGGGTCAGGCTGTGGGCGGACCCATGCGGCTGTGGACGCACGCTGGTGCGTATGAGCAAGGTCCTGGGCCGCACCGATGATATGCTCGTCGTCCGAGGGGTCAATGTCTTTCCATCTCAGATCGAGCAGGCGCTGCTGAAAGTGGGGAATTTAGCGCCTCAGTACCTGATTCTTGTGGATCGGCGCGCCGACCGCCTGGACGAACTTGAGGTATGGGTGGAATGCACCGACGAACTGTTCAGTCGTGGTGAATTCGCTGTGAAACAGGTCCAGGAACAGGCCACGAAAGAGGTTGGGGAGGCATTGGGACTCCACGTGAATGTTCGTGTCGTGGAACCCCGCAAGATCCAGCGCAGCCAGGGCAAGGCTGTTCGCGTGCTCGACCGGCGCGAACTGTGAGACCAGTGATCAGTGAACAGTGATCAGTGATCAGTAATCAGTCGTCATGAACAGCGTTCACCTTGAATGACGAAAACGCTAGATGGCTAGATGGCTCGTTGGCTTGCAGAGTGCCCAGCCATCCAGCCATCTAGCCAACCAGCCAACTATTTTCGGAGCAGACTCCGACGACTGACCACTGACCACTAACCACTGTCCACTGTCCACTGTCCGCTGACGCTGACGGGCAAAGGAGCAAGTATGA
>JBHHXF010000136.1:0-8298 GCA_046756905.1 Anaerolineae bacterium
TGCGTGGCCGCACGGCCGAAGAGGTGGTGAGAGGCATTGTCGAGCGGGTGCCGGTGCCGGTGGAAGATGGGGTGTGAATGGCCTGGCAAAGTATCAGCGAGCAAATGCCACAGATGGACATCCCCACGGATGCCCGGTTTGCCCTCTCACTCAGGGATCATGTAGATTGGTTACTCGCTAGCTCAACGGATCTTGCTGGTCGTTTATGTAGAGCGTGGCGAGCGGACACGCATCATTTCTGCACGTCGTGCTACTCGCCATGAGAGGAAGTTATATGAAGAAGCCTGAAAACGAACTGGAAGAGGAATTCGAGCTCAAGTTTCGCCCTCGCGAGACGGAGACGGTATCGATTGCGGTTCCCACGGACACCCTGGCCTCCCTCAACAAGGTTGCAGTCAGTCGAGACATGTCTGTGCAAGCATTGCTCAAGTTCTACATCGGACAAGGGCTGCGAGATGATCTGGCCAGGCTCTTTGGCGATCGCGTGCTGGAAACAACCGAGCATGTTCTGACGAGGTACATCCACTCTGAAGAAGAAATCTCCTCCATTGTCCGCGAGATTCGCAGCGAAGCGGTCAGTTAGCATCACGGTTCCAGCTATTGCCAGGCGGGCAGGCGGCCTTGCACCCAGTGGAGTTGACCGTGCTCCGTGGCGGCTTTCAATAAAGCCGATCAGGCTGACAGCGGTTCCGGTAAGTGAATTGGCATGTATGGCGAGAACTGGGGATTAGTCGTTGTTGCGCTGCTGGTCTTGGGAGCCATCCTGGGACAGAGCGCCCTGCTCCTGATCGCCGTGTTGCTGGTGACTGTGCTGCCGGTAAGCTGGCTGTGGAACCGCCTGGTTTTGCGGCGTGTAGCGTACGAACGGAGTCTCACTGAGCAGCGTGTCTTCGCCGGCGAGACTGTGGATTTGTCTGTGTCGCTTGCCAACGCGAAGCTCCTCCCCATCCCGTGGCTCAAGGTGGAAGACCTGGTCCCAAGTGACCTGGAACTCTCCGGCCGCAGCCTGGGGTCTTCCCACATCCCACGCCGCAATAGCTTGACTCATACCACCTCCCTCGGGCCGTACGAAGCCATGCGCTGGGGCTACACCATCGAGTGTAAGAAGCGCGGGTTTTTCTTCTTCGGGCCGGCCCGCTTGTCGTCTGGCGACATCTTCGGCCTGTTCCAACAGGACCGGGAGGACGACAGTATGGATCGTCTGATCGTATACCCTCGAGTGGTGGACCTTCCGGAACTGGGTTTTCCGGGCAAGGACCCCTTCGGCGAGCAAAAGGCGGCGCAGCGTCTCTTTGAAGACCCAAGTCGCACCATCGGGGTCCGCGAGTATCATCCTGAGGATTCCATGAAGCGCGTCCACTGGAAGGCCACGGCGCGCCAGGGTGACTTGCAGGTGAAAGTCTACGAGCCTACGATCACCCAGCAACTGGTTGTCTTTCTGAACGTGGCAACCTTCCCCCAACCCTGGATGGGAGTCAATGTGGGGCGACAGGAGCAGGTGATCAGCATCGCGGCCTCGACCGCTTTCCACGCGACGAGTCGCAAGTTCGCGGTGGGACTGATCGCCAACGGAAGTGTCCCCAACTCCGATCAGCCGATCAAAGTCCTGCCCAGCCGGGCACCGGACCAGTTGACGCACATTCTGGAAGCTCTGGCAGCCGTGACCAGTTTTGCCACGAGCAGCATTGACCAGGTGTTGAAGGCCGCGAGCCCCGGCCTGGCGTGGGGCGCCACCTTTGTCGTGATCACAGCAGTGGTCACTGACCAACTGTTGGCGGAGATCATGCGACTGCGGGACGCCGGCCGCCGGCTGGTGCTGGTGTCGACCGATCCCCAATTCAAGGACGCCGGCGCGTCGGGAGTGACCGTCTATCACCTGCCGGAAACGCAGATCGGGTTCGCCGGCCAGTGGGACGGAGGGCAGAATGGGTCTTAATTGGCGACGCGAGTTGCTGCTGCTCTCGATGGCCGGCATGGATGCCAGTTGGCTGGCCGGCTGGGCCGTGATTCTAATGGGAGCCGGCCGGACAGCCGGCCTGCTCACGGCATGGCTCAGCACCTTCGCTCTTTACGTCATGGCCGCCACCACAGCTCGGGCGTTGATCCGGCGACGCACCCAGCGCAGCGATTGGATTATCGGGGGCTTGGTTTTCGTCAGCACACTGGTGTTCATCAATCTCAATCTCTACCCGCACAATAGCCCCATCGATCCCAGTTGGCTTGGCACGCTGGTGGACGACTTCGCTAGCGGCTCGCGAACGCTGCCGCGCGAGCTTGTTGGGCTGTTAATCGGTTTCTTCATCTGGTTTCTGGGCTTGCGCCTGCCGCGCCGGCACGTGGGAATCCGCACCACGATCCAGAATGTTCAGATTGGTTTGGCCCTAATCGTAGGGCTGGCTATCATATCCACCGCGTTTCCCATTAACGTCGGTGGGTTGGTTGCGACATATTTTGCATCCGGTCTGCTATCGCTGGCTTTGACACGAATCGAAGAAACAGCTCACATTGAAGGTGGCACCACTTCCCCCTTTGGGCGCAAGTGGCTGATTACACTGGCTGTTGCCTTGCTAGCAGTCGGTCTCACTGCGTTGGTCGGGCGGCTCCTGTTGACCGTTGAAACTACGCGTGCGCTACTGCGCCCTGTGGCTATCGCGGCCACGGCAATCCTGGCGGCACTCGGGTTCTTGCTGGCGGCATTGGCGCAATATCTGATCTTTCCTATCATCCTGCGGCTGCTTGGGGGTCGGATACCTGAGGAGATGTTGGAGCTGCCACAGCCACAAGTGTTTCAACAAGAAGAGGTTGAGGGGACTACGCGGCTGCTGTTCCGCCCCGAGTTTCTCAATGCGCTGCGGATTGTGGGCCTGTCCCTTCTGGTAATGATCGCACTGTGGCTGGTGGTGCGCTCGTTTCGGCGCTGGCGCAGCTTGTCGGAAACCGCCGGCGGCATCCGGGGGACCGCCATACCAGACAGCAGTCTGGCTGACGATGTGCTGGGGTATCTGCGAGACCGCTGGCAGCGACTGCGGGAGATGGCGGACATCCGCCGGCTGCTGCGAATGCGCGGGTCCGGCTCCATCCGCGCCATCTATGCCAGCCTGTTGACACTGATGGCCGCGGCCAACCACCCGCGACAGGCTGGCCAGACACCATACGAATTTGAACCGACCGTCGAGGAAGCTTTGCCGGCGCGCGAGGCCGAAATCAGCTCCATCACCGAGGCCTACGTTCGAGCGCGCTACGGCGAACAAGATGTGAGCGAAGACGAACTGCATGTTCTGCGCGAGGCATGGCGGCGCGTCCAGGCGGATGGAGAAAGGCTGGTCGAGGGGAAGCAGCCCGACGGCGGTTGAAACCGGGCCTACCATTGCGAAGTCGGTGTGTGGTTAATCGTGAGGGAAGCGTATGGCGAAGTTCATATTTGTGACTGGTGGTGTTGTAAGCGGTCTTGGTAAAGGCGTCACCGCCGCCGCTATTGGCCGAATTCTAAAATCTCGGGGAGTCAAGGTATCCATCCAGAAACTTGATCCCTATATCAACGTGGACCCCGGCACCATGAGCCCCTACCAGCATGGCGAGGTCTTCGTCCTGGAAGAGGGTGCGGAAACCGACCTGGACCTGGGACACTATGAACGGTTCATCGATGAGAACCTGCCGAATGACAGCAATGTCACCACGGGCCAGGTCTATTCCGAGGTAATAGCCAAGGAGCGCAGGGGCGACTTTCTCGGCGCGACAGTCCAGACCGTACCGCACATTACAAATGAGATCAAGCGTCGCATCGCCAGTTGCGCGAACAAAAGCGGCGCAGAGGTCTTGATCGTGGAGGTGGGCGGCACAGTCGGTGACATAGAGGGTCAACCCTTCCTGGAAGCGATTCGCCAGATGCGGCATGACGTTGGTCGCGAGAATGCCCTATACGTGCATCTAACGCTTCTGCCCTACCTGTCATGGTCCGGCGAAATCAAGACGAAGCCGACGCAGCACAGTGTGAAGGAATTACGGGGGATTGGTATTCAACCGGATGTCATCATCGCGCGCACCGATCGGCCGATTGAAAAGGCGATTCAGGAAAAGATCGCCCTGTTCACCGATGTGCAGCCCCGCGGAGTGATTCCCCTGGTTACATCAGAGACTGTGTACGAGGTGCCACTGGTGTTAGAGACAGCTCATCTGGGGGACTTCATCGTTAGCCGGCTCCACCTCGAGTCGGCAGCACCTCAACTTGATGAATGGCGCGAGTTGGTGGGGCGTATCAAAGCCCGAAAGCCGCAAGTCAACATTGCCATCGTCGGCAAGTACGTGGAGTTGCCGGACGCGTACATGAGTGTCAAGGAGGCGCTGCTACACGCCGGCATCGCCCACACCGTGGACGTTGACATTTCATGGGTCGATTCAGAGGAACTGGAACGTAGCCATGGCTGGGAGGTGATCCACCGTACCGATGGCATAGTCGTGCCCGGCGGGTTTGGCCATCGCGGTATAGAGGGCAAGATCGCAGCGGCGCGCTACGCCCGAGAGCACCAGATGCCGTATCTCGGTCTATGCCTCGGCATGCAGATCATGGTGATTGAGTTGGCGCGCCACGCTCTGGGTTCTGAGGAGGCCAACAGCACCGAGTTCAACCACCGAACGCCGCATCCGGTCATCGATCTGCTGCCTGAACAGCGTGGCATCTCGGACATGGGTGGAACGATGCGGCTGGGTGCATATCCGTGTCGGGTGCGGCGGAACACCCGCGCCTGGAGCGCGTACGGCCAGGAGCTGATCAGTGAGCGACGCCGGCATCGCTTCGAGGTGAACAACGAATATCGGGCGACTCTTGAGCAGGCCGGCCTCATCGTCAGCGGCACCAGCCCCGATGGCAAACTGATCGAGATTGCCGAGATTGCCGACCACCCGTGGATGTTGGGCAGTCAGTTCCACCCGGAGTTCAAATCGCGCCCCAACCGCCCCCACCCGCTGTTTCGTGATTTCGTCGGTGCAGCGAAGCAGTCGTCATGAACTGCGTTCACCCTGAATGACGAAAATGCTAGATGGCTAGATTGCTCGTTGGCTTGCAGAGTGCCCAGCCATCTAGCCAACCAGCCAACTATTTTCGGAGCAACACAAGTATGGCCGGCCGGCAAACAGCGCAGCCCGGCTCGAGCTGGAATCGCTTTCTACGTGATCAGGCTGCCAGCTTCCAGACTGATCGGGCACCGAGTCTGGAACAGGCATGCCTTCTTTCGATGGCGTATGCCGCCACGCCGGACTCTTCTCCCAGCCTGGAGGGGCGAGGTCGCGTAGAACATCGGCGTCGGCCTCCGTCGCTGCGTCCGGCGTCAGATAACTGTTGGTAGGGGTGGTACTGCCGGCCGGCGTCCCCTGTCCGCTGTAGACTTCGATCTCTTGGAGATCGACCCCCTCCAGGCCAGCCTGGCTGAAGGCGACCAGACGCACATAGCGCGTGCTTATCGGCTCAAACGAAGCTGTGTCCTGGCCGCCCGAACTGGTCCCTTCGTAGAGGGGCCACCAGGCCCAATAGCCAGTCCACCCGGTCCACACAAAGGTCCACCCGAACAATCGGTACCGCTCAGCGTACGCATCACCCCAGTACAGGTCCACCTGCGTGACGTCGTACGTGTCACCCAGGTCCACGTAGAAGGATGACACGCCAAAGTCGATAGCTGGGTTGGGTCGCCAACTGGTGGTCGTATCAGCATCCGTCGCGTTGGCCGGTTCATAGCCGGGCTGGTAGGAAGTGGCATATGCCGGCTTGCCGGCTGCCAAATTCTCTGACCCCTGCGTTTCGTCCGGGAAATAGTAGACTTCAAACTCGCGGATGGAGAAATTGGAGGCATCTGCGGCAGGACCATACATGCTGATGGCCACAGCATCGCCGTAGATGGCGGAAAAGCTCACGAAGTCCAGGTCTCCATCGCCGGCCACCTCGTCAGTCACCGGTTGCCAGTAGCCGGCGTAACCGCCCACCAAGACGCTGATTCGATATCGCGCAGCATAACCAGCGCCCCAGTTGACGACAACCTGGTTCACCCACTGGGGTTTATCAAGAATAACGTAGAACCACTGCCGATAATGGGGGGAAGATTCCCATGCAGTCTCCAAGTCACCATCCACCGCGAAAGATGGCGGGTAATGGAAGTCATACGTGGATGCAGCCACAGGCCGATTAAGTGCCAGGTTTTCGAAGCTGCCATAGCCCTGGGAAAACGCGATCCAGTCGAGCGGGCCGTACGGCAGGCCGACTGCCGGCAACATCGCCAGCGCAATAACCATTAGCACGAGGATCAGTATGGGAGAAACAAATCGCTTCATCAGGTCCTCCAAAAGGGCATAGTGGGCAGGCCGCCCCCCTGTCGGCCCTGTTTCGGTTTCCAGGCCTTGGGCACTACTGGTATTTGGATGGATCCAATCGGATGCGTCTTACATGACAAGGGAGTGTACTTGCTCACCCTAGCCGGGTAGAACGATGCCTCCTTCGGTGCGCACCTCCCCGGTCAGCCCCAGCTTGCGGCGCAGCAGGTCCATGTCGTAGGCCGGCTGGCCGGATTCCGCACGCTCCTGTTCGATCTCCTCCAGCATGTCCAGCAACATCTGGACCATTTCGGCGCCATCGGGCGTTTCTACCATCTCCCTGGGCGTCTTGTCATTCCACTCCGGCATCGGCTCGTCCAGCCACCGTTCATAGTGCAGATCAAGGGCTGTGGTGATGATCTGGCCCTGCATACGGCGCGCAATGGCCCGGGCCGCCTCCGCTGGGTCCATTTCGGGCTGATCGAGGGCCGGCGCTTCGATGGGCTCCAGGTCCTGAATCAGGAAGTGGTTCAACAGGTAGCCGGCTTCGTTGAGAAAGTCGGTCCAGTCGGCGCCGTATCGCGCTTGCTGCCATGCCTCAAAGCGCGGTTGAACGAACTCGCGCAGCGCCTCGCCGGCATCAGGCAGCAGTGGCATGACGCCTGGAGCGAAACGAAGGGAGCCGCCTACCGGAAGCAGCCGGCCCATCAACAGTGAGTCTGTGAGCATGGACTGATCCTCACCGATTGGGTCAGCCGATCTGACTTCGTCAGTGAACACATCTTGCAGATCGAGGCGATCATCCGCAGAACCGGTCACGTCATACACGCTGACATGCGTCTTGACCCAGTCATGGATCAGGTCTTGCTCCAGCGGCGACAGTTCGGCCCCCTGCACAATCACGAACGCTTCTGCGACTCGCTGGCGAGTACTGGTGCGGTAGTCGAAGACGTACCAGTCCAAGAATCGGCTGCGCTCGAGTAAACCCAGGGCCGACATGGCAGGCAGGGGAATGCGGTTATCCCAGTATAGGTCCCACGCCGAAGCGAACTCTGTCACGAGACGACCCTGCACACCGAATTGCCAGATTCGCTGCCCAAGTGTCTCCCAGGCACGCTCCAACTGCAAGTTCTGGCGCTGGATCTGCTGGTCGATACGCCAGTGGCAACGCTTGTATTTCTTCCCGCTGCCGCAAGGGCAGGGATCATTTCGGCCGACTGATGCCATTATCTATTCAGTCTCCTGTTCTTCCCACAGCTCATTCATCTTCTCGTAGGTCGGCGGGAACTCCCCTTGATAGCGCAGGAAGCTGGGGATGGGGTAACGGACACCGCCTTTGTGGGTGCCTTCCAGTCCCGCGACGATGCCGGCCATGCGCTGGGCCGGCACTGCGAACGCCATCTCGTGATCTTCGGTTTGGGCGAAAATACGGTCGCCGTAGCACGGCAGAACCACCTGCGGCTCGCCACTCTTCATGGTCTCGATCACCACGTCCGCGCAGTCAATCCGTCCCGAGAAGCTGGACGTGATGCGACCGCCTTGCTTCCACAACGCGGCCGTCACCAATCGCATCACCTGCCCCGGCGTGCCGTAGATGAGGACGACATTCGGCTCGAACGTGCAGCGGTGTATGGGAGCCAGGACGATATGTTGGTACTCGCCAGGCTCGAATCTGGGCGTCTCCGCCTCTGTTCGCTGGCCGGCCTCGGGCGTCTCGGTGTACATGCCGGCACACGCATGGCCCTCTACGTAGTAGTCCAGCAGCGGCGCGAAGCCGAAGACCGCCTTGGCCAACGGGCACGACAGGTCATCGCGACCGATGGCGATAGGCCAGCCGTAGCGGCGTGCAATCGCAAAACCCTGACAGATGGCCGATTGGAAGCCCATATCCTCCGCCGGCCGCTTCACCCGGTCGGGAATCGGCTCACCCTCTTTAAGCATCTTGATCGCGACCGGAAACGAGGCCGGCCGGATGTGTTTCTGCAATGCCTCTGCAAATTG